>CAYFSD010000159.1:0-5210 GCA_964345705.1 uncultured Desulfohalobiaceae bacterium | reverse complement strand
TCAGGGGCCGTGAGGTTCAGGGTCAACGCCCTGGTCCGGCTGCCCAGCTCGTGGGTCGCCAGGTGCTCCAGCCGGTCCTCCCGCTGCACGTAGGCCTTGACCGCGCGCTCCTCCAGGAGCAGGATCTCCTGCCTGCCGTCGCCGTTTACGTCCGCCACGCGCATGCCGTGGGCCTCGATGTCGAGCTTCGGGCTCTGCCAGCGGCCAGCGGTCCGCTCCGGTCCTTCCTGCTGCTCGAACTGCTCGTTGAGCTTTTTTCTTTGGGGCTCGTTTTCGTCCCGCGCCTGCCGCGCGCTTCGCTCACTTCCGAAGGTGGCGCCCCGGGTCTGCGGTTGTTCCTGCACGACGATGCCGAGATCCTGCTTCAGGCCCGCGACCATCTCGTCCAGGCCGGGGATGACCTCATCCAGCGGCATCTGAGAGGTGCGCGTCAGGAGCTCGTTATCCCGGTCCAGGGCCTTGAGGCTCAGGCTGGCCTGCTCCCCCATCACGGTGACGTCGCCGTACACCAGGTAGTCCAGGTCTGCCTCCCGGAGGATGTCACGCCCTTTGGCCCGGGACAGTTCCCCGGCTTCCCTCAGTTGGGGCAATTCCTGGGCCTGAAGCTCGGTTTCGCTGCTCAGGCGGGAGGTGATCATGCTCTGGATGCCCTGGCTCAGATAGTGGTATTTCTCCGGGCCGTGGACGGTGAACGGGGCCACGGCAAAGCTCTTGGCCGCGGCGGCGTTCCCGGCGAAGCCGAGAAGGCAGCAGATGAGAGCAAGGCAGAGGAGAAGGCGCGGATGCATGGTCTCTCCTTTGTGAGGATGTGGAGCCGACGGGCGCGGTCCGCGGGCGCCCGCTGGATGAGGCTTTCCATTTGCTCGAGGGCTCGACCGGGGATAGTGGGCTTATCCGGAAGCAGTAGCATACCCGCGGGCTGAAGGCAAAGCCGAGGGAATGACGGGTTCGGGCTTCCGGGGACACCCGGAAAATAAGTAACAACGGGGTGCAGGCAGAGAGGACCATGAAGGGACGAGGCTTTCGACTGGCCTGCGATGAAGAGGAAATTCCCTTGGTGGAAGAGCTGCTCCGCGGGGAGGGGTTCGAGCTGGAGGCGCCCGCCTTCGACGACCGGGCGCGGATCGCCGTTTCCGGGCCGAGGGCCCTGGGGAGCTCCGTGGCCGCCTTTTTCGGCCTGGTCTACATCCAGGATCTCACCTCCATGCTCCCGCCCCTGGTCCTGGCCCCGCGCCGGGGCGAGGTGGTGCTGGATATGTGCGCCGCCCCAGGGGGCAAGACCGGGATCCTCAGCCGCCTGACCGGAGCGGAGGGAGCCGTGGTGGCCAACGAGCCGGCTCCCCGGCGCCACTCCGTCCTGCGCGGCAATCTCCATCTCCTGGAGTGCTTCAACACGGTCACCACCAGCTATACGGGTGAGGGCTTCCCCGAGGCCGGACCCTTCTCGGCCGTGCTCCTCGATGCCCCCTGCAGCGGATGGGGCACCGCGGAGAAGAACCCCAAGGTGACCAGCCTGTGGACCGAGGAGAAGACGGGGCCATTGATCGAGCTGCAGCGCCGCCTGCTGGCCAGGGCCTTTCAGCTCCTCGCTCCCGGCGGCCGGATGGTGTACTCCACCTGCACCACTCACGTGCGGGAGAACGAGGAGCAGATCGAATGGGCCGTTCGGGAGCTGGGGGCCGAGGTGGAGCCCCTGTCCGGGATCCCCGGGTTCGTCAGCGAGACCGCGGACAGCGGCGGCTGCCTCAGGGTCCACGGCGGGGAGCACGGGGGCCAGTCCTTTTTCCTGGCCCGGCTGCGCAAGCCCGGAGTCTTAAGCGATAAAGCCGTTCACAAGGGCAAGGGGGGTAGTATCTCCGAGCCGGCCCTGGAGGATACAGGGAAATGGTTCACCGATCTGGGGCTGCAGCACCGGAGGCTGCCCCGGGGATGGATCGATCGCACGGAAAAGGGCGTGTTCTTCGCTCCTCTCCCGGTGGCGGAGGCGCTGCCGTCCGGCTTGAAGTGGAGGGGCAGATACATCGGCACCGAGCACAAGAAGGGCGTGCGGCTCACGGCCAGGCTTCGTTCCGTCCTGCCATCTGCGGAGCATGCCGAGGGAATGAATGTGGAGGATGTGGAGACGCTGAGGCATCTGATCGCGGGACAGAGCTTTCCCGTCGGCACCAGGGGGCGCTATCTTGCCCTGTACTGGCGCGATCTGCCCCTGGCGCTCCTGACCCTCAAGAACGGGCGCTGTCTCTTTGCGGAGAAGGTGTAGCAGGCCGGATGTCGGATATCAGAGGTCAGAGATCAGAGGTCAGAGCAGAGACCGGAGAGACCGGAGTCAAGGGTTGTTTATTCTATGAGTCAGTGCCTCGGAAGCCGGAGCTCGGAAACTGGGGCATCAATGAGCGAGGCAGTTATCTGGTATCGGGGTGTGTTATCCGTGAGATGGTCTTCGCCGGACCCAGTTGAGACAGGAGGAAGCAAGAGGCATGGAAAAAGGGTTGACCATCCCCGATTCGTTCATCACTCTCCACCGACCACCGACATCTGACTGACCTCCGACCTCCGACCTCTGACCTCCGATTATCGCGACCTCCCGATCTCCGAGACCCTCTGGTTGTAGAAGGCGATCACTTCCTTGCGCCGGAGCATGCCCTGCAGGCGCCTGGGGTTGTCCTCCTGGACCACGGGCAGGCTCTCCAGGTTTTTCCGGGTGAACTTGCCCATCACCGTGTCCAGGTCCTCGGACAGGGTGGTGGTGATCAGGTCGCTGGTGCCGATGTCCTTCATCACCACCAAGTCCTCCACGTCCGGAGAGAACAGGATGGCCCGGAAGTCGGAGATGGAGAAGATGGAGGTCAGCTCGCCCCCCTCGTCGACCACAGGGAAGTATTCCTGGTTGGTCTGGGTGTAGAAATCCTTGAACTCGGCGAAGGACATGGTCTCGGGGACCGTGGACACGGTCTGGATCTGGTCCTTGAGATCCGCCACGCGGTAGGCCTGCAGGATGTCCACGAAGAAGTCCCCGGCGTGGGCCTTGGAGGCCATCTTGTTCCGCTCCTGCTCCTCGTAGATGCTCCATCTCCTGGCGAACTGGTAGCACAGCAGGCAGACCAGGAGGCTGGGCAGCAGGAGCTGATAGGAGTTGGTCATCTCGCTGACGAAGATGATGGTGGAGATGGGGGCATTGGATACCGCGGTGAAGAACCCGGCCATGCCCACCACGGCCATGGCCGCAGGATCCGCCGCCATGAAGGGAACGAAGCTCTGGAAGGCCTGGCCCACCGCCCCGCCCAGGCAGCCCCCGATGACCACGGAGGGGCCGAAGACCCCGCCGCTGCCTCCGGAGCTGATGGTGAAGGAGGTGGTGAGGATCTTGCCGAAGGCGATGAAGAGCAGGATGAGCGCGCCCAGCTCCCCGAAGAGGGCCTTCTGCAGCAGCCCGTAGCCGAAGGCCAGGGTCTGGGGCAGGAAGAAGCCCACCAGGCCGGTGAGCAGGCCGCCCAGGGCCGGCTTGAGGTGGAGCGGCAGGGGGATGTGCCGGAAGAGGTCCCGCACCCCGTAGAAGACGTGCACGTAGAAGAAGCTGACTCCGGTGAGGATGCCGGCGAGCAGGATGTAGGGACCGAGCTCCAGGGGGTTGTTGAAGGCGAAATCCGGGGAGTGGAAGAGGGTCCCCCAGCCGAAGACCAGGCAGAAGAGGCAGTAGGCCACCACCGAGGAGATCCCCGCGGGAATGAGGACCTCCGCCTCGAACTCCGGGTCCCGGTAGAGGACTTCCGCGGCGAAGAGGGCCCCGGCCAGGGGGGCCCGGAAAATGCTGCCCACGCCCGCCGCCACCCCGGCGGCGAGCATGATCCGCCGCTCCCTGGCGGAAAAGCCCAGGCGCGCCCCCAGAAAGGAGCCGAATCCCGCGCCGATCTGGGCGATGGGTCCCTCGCGGCCTCCCGAGCCACCGGAGGTGAGGGTGATGGCCGAGGCGATGGTCTTGACCAGGGGCACCATGGGCCGGATCACCCCGCCCTTGTTGTGGTACGCGTCGATGGCCGCGTCCGTGCCGTGCCCCTCGGCCTCCGGGGCGTAGGTGTACACGATCCAGCCGCTGACCAGCCCGCCCAGGGCGGGGAGAAAGAGCAGGATCCAGCGGTTGAACACCGTGTCCGAGTGGGCGAACAGGGGCTCCTCCCCGCCGGCTGTGTCCGGCCTGTATCCCGCCAGCTGATCCAGCAGGAAGCGCATGCCGGTCTCGCAGAGCACCTGGAAGACAATCGCCCCGGCTCCGGCGATGACGCCGATGAGGACGAAATACATCAGCCACCGCGAGCTGGGGCCGGATGTGGGCAAAAGCCGCAACGAGGAGAAGATGCCTTTTCGGGTCATCTGGCCTTGCGTTCCTGTTGGTGTCCTTCAGGCGCCGGGACTGGTCCGCGGGGATCCGCCCCCCCGGGCCCGGCAGTTGGCCCCGGAGGTCAGAACGGTGCTCCGGAGCCAAGCTTTTCCATCTGCTCGTTGTAGAAGGCGATCACTTCCCGCCGCCGGAGCATGCCGACCAGGCTGTCCGGATTCTCTTCCTCCACCACGGGCAGGGCGTCGATATTCCTGATGGTGAACTTGGTCAGGGCGGTGGAGAGATCCTCCTGGGGCGTGGTGGTGATGATGTCCGAGGTGGCGATATCCTTGACCAGGACCAGATCCTCCACGTCCTGGGAGAAGAGCACGCTGCGGAAGTCGTTGCTGGAGAAGATGCCGGTGAGCCGGCCCTCTTCGTCCACCACGGGGAAGTAGTGCTGCTCCGTGGCGCTGAAGATCTTCTTCAGCTCGGTGAAGGGCGTATTCTCCGAGAGAACCTGGGGCTGCCGGAGCTGCTCCCGCAGCTCCTCCACCTTGTGGTTCTGCAGGATGTCCGCGAAGAGCTCCCCGGCATGGGCCGGGGACTCGAACTTGTTCTCCTTCTGGTTCTCGTACAGGGAGAATTTCCGGGTCAAAAGGATGCACAGGGCCGAGGCGAGCATCAGGGGGGCCAGCAGCCCGTAGTCCTGGGTCAGCTCGCAGACCAGGATGAAGGGGCCCACGGGCGCGCTGCCCACTCCGGCGAAGAAGGCGGCCATGCCCACCAGGACATAGCCCCCGGGCTGACTCACCAGGCCCGGGAAATAGCTCGCGCAGACCTTGCCCACGATGCCGCCGCTCATGCCGCCCACAAAGAGGGCCGGGGCGAACAT
>CAYFSD010000158.1:0-5236 GCA_964345705.1 uncultured Desulfohalobiaceae bacterium | reverse complement strand
CATGCTACATGATATCCAATAATTCCGGAAGGCTATGCTTTCCGGATGGAAACTAGTTACAGCGATTTTCCACGAGCACCGAGCCCAATCCATCGGGCGGCGAGAGGCCGCATGCCAGGCGAACGGGCCCTGGTTGGCATCTCAGGCCCTACAAAAAGTAGGTGATAGCAGCTCGTCATGTCAACTCGATGCGCCAATTCGCGGGGATGCCGAGGGCATACCGCTTGCGGGGCGCAGGGCTTCTTGACAAGAAAAGGGACCGGAGGGATTGTTGATAAGCAAGTATTCAGCACATTGATCCGTCCACGGGCACTGGGTTTTTGAATCATCTGGCCATCGGCTCTGAATAGGTCCCCCTCCCGTCATTCGCCTGGTTTTTCCCTGTGTGATCCCGGATCCCGGACAACACAAAGTGCCGGGCGGAAAAAAAGAGAGCAGATCCGAAGGCCAGCTGATTCAAAAAAACCAGTGCCCGTAGTCGCTGAGGTGTTGGAGTGGTGAATAGTTACGTTGATAATGGGCTTCCCTGGGGAGACCTCCGGATCAACGGCCAAGCACGGAAAGGAGATCCCTGTGAACAACATTCCGGCCGTACGGAAAGCCGTCAGCGGGGCCCGCTTCATCTACAACTCCTTCATCGCGGACCAGTGCCTGTTGCGGGCCGCCGCTCTGACCTACGCCACGGCGCTGTCCATCGTCCCCCTTCTGGCGGTGGCCTTTTCCATCCTCAAGGGGTTCGGTTTTCAGAACAGCCAGTATATCCGGGATTTTCTGCTCCAGGTCAGCGCGGGCAAGGAAACCGTCGTGGAGTATATCCTGAACTACATCGACCGGACCAATGTGGGCACCCTCGGGGCCGTGGGCGTGGGATTCCTGCTGATCACGGTCTTTACCATGCTCAGCTCCGTGGAGCGGAGCTTCAATTCCGTCTGGGGGGTGGAGAGCCTGCGCCGTCCGTCCCGGATGTTCGCGGACTATCTCTCGGTGGTCCTGGTGACTCCGCTGCTCATCGTGGTCGCCTTCAGCTTCAGCGCCTCCCTGGAGAGCTTTGCCCTCATGCAGTGGCTCCTGTCCCTGTCCGTGATCAACTATGCCTATATTGTCGGGCTCAAGCTCATGCCCTACCTGATGGTCTGTCTGGCGCTCTTTTTCCTGTACAAGGTGGTGCCCAACACGCAGACGGATACCCTGAGCTGCCTGCTGGGAGGCTTGTTTGCCGGGATCCTGTGGCAGATCCTGCAGAACCTCTTTCTCGGCTATCAGATCGGGGTGAGCAAATACAATGCCATTTACGGGAGCTTTGCCCAGTTGCCCCTGTTTCTGATCTGGCTCTACTTGAGCTGGAATGTGGTGCTTCTGGGGGCTGAGGTGAGCTTCTGCCTGGAGCAGCGGAAGTACGGGCTGGCCCACTCCTCGCTGGGCAGCTTCAACATCAGCAGCAAGGAGCGGCTGGCCCTGGCGATCATGGCCCGGCTCGGCGGGAGCTTCGCCGCCGGGCGCGGGCCGCTCGGGGCCGCGGATCTGGCCCTGGGGCTGGGAGTCCCGCTCAAGCCGGTCAATCAGGTCCTGGCCGCCTTGACGGAGATGGGCGCGGCGCGCCGAACGGAGGACAATCTGGGCCAGGGATACGTGCCGGCGGTTTCTCCGGAGAGGACCACTTGCGCCGCCTTTCGGCAGTGGTTTCGCAGCCATGCGGAGTCGAATGACTTCAGCTTCGATCCCGGCCCTGAGCCCGTGGATCGGGTGATGCGCGATTCGGGCCCCGCGGGGCAGACCTTGAGCGATCTGGCCGCGGAGATGGAGGCGGATCAGGAGCGGGAGCGCTCCAGCATGGCGTAGACGGCCCGCATGTCCAGGCTGCTTCGTACCGCGTCCGCCAGGGCGTCCAGGTGGTCCTCCAGATCGTAGCGGACCTGGACGCTGTTCAGGGCGGGGAGCCCCTTGCTTCGCCGGAGTCGGTCGATGAACCAGCGGCGGAAGGGGTCCGCATCGAAGACCCCGTGCAGATAGGTGCCCCAGACTCGACCCGCAGGGTCGCCGTACCCGATCACCTCTCCGGATTCGGAGCGAACCGCGGGGGCCACCTCCTCTCCGGTGAGCCGGGTGTGGCCGTGGTGGATCTCGTACCCCTTGAGCTGGTGCTCCGACTCCATGTGCCGGGCCCGGCACTGGCTCAGCGTCTTCTCCCTGCGGAGCTCCGTGACCAGGGGGAGCAGCCCCAGGCCGGAGAGGGTCTCCCGTTCCGGGGATTCCAGGCCGTGAGGGTCGGCCACGCTCTCGCCCAGCATTTGGAGCCCGCCGCAAATGCCCACCAGCACCGTGCGTCCCCGACGGACCAGCTCCTGAACGGACCGGGCCAGGCCGGAATCGAAGAGCCGGGCCAGATCGGCCATGACATTCTTGCTCCCGGGGATGATCAGCGCGTCCGGAGGCGGGTCCAGGTCCGCGGGAGCCCGCACGATGCGCACGGCCACGTCCGGCTCGGGCAGGAGAGGATCGATGTCGGTGAAGTTGGAGATATGGGGCAGGTCCAGACAGCCCACCACCACCGCGGCGTCCTGTTCCGCGGCCCGATCCGCCTTGGCCGCCTTGAAGGGGACCGAGTCCTCCTCGGGCAGCCCCAGGTCCTTTATGTGGTGCACCGTTCCCAGCACGGGCTTGCCCGTGAGACGGACGGTCTCCTCGATGGCCGGGTCGAGCAGGCTGGCCTTGCCCCGGAAGCGGTTGATCACGAACCCGGAGACCAGGTCGCGCTCCCATTTGTCCAGCAGGGCCATGGTGCCCACGAAGGAGGCGAAGACCCCGCCGCGGTCGATGTCGCCCACCAGGAGCACGTTGGCCCGGCTGTACGCGGCCATGGCCATGTTGGTCAGGTCGTGGGCCTTGAGGTTGATCTCCGCCGGAGAGCCCGCCCCCTCCAGGACGATGATGTCGTTTTCCGCCGCCAGGGTGTCGTACGCCTCCCGGACCCGCCTGCCCGCTTCCTGCTTGTAGCGGATGTAGTCCTGCACCTCCATGTTCCGCACCGGCTTGCCGTGGACGATGACCTGGGACCCCGTGTCCGTGCTGGGCTTTAGGAGCACAGGGTTCATCAATACGCTTGGCTCCAGCTTGCAGGCCTGGGCCTGCAGCACCTGGGCCCGGCCCATCTCGCCCCCATCCGGGGTGACGAAGGAGTTCAGGGACATATTCTGGGCCTTGAACGGGGCCACCCGGTAGCCGTCCTGGAAGAGGATCCGGCACAGGGCCGCGGCCAGGACGCTCTTGCCCGCGTTGGAGGAGGTGCCCTGGAACATGAGCGCGGGTGTGTTCGCGGGGCTGTGTCCCGTGAGGGGGCGCGGATCGCGGGTGATGGATCTGGAGCGGGGTCTGGCCCGAAGCACGGCGTCCAGCTCCTCCAGGAGGCGGTCGTTCTCCGGCTCGGGCCGCACAGCCAGCCGGAAGGAGGAGCGGTCCAAGCCGGGGTAGTCCGCGCAGGTGCGCACGGCGATGTTGCGGGAGAGCAGCTCCTTCTGCAGGCCGAAAGCGTCGGTGTGCGCTCCGTCCAGGCGGCAGAGGAGGTAATTGGCCTCCCCAGGGTAAACGGTCACTCCGGGCAGCCTGGAGAGACCATGGGCCAGCTCCCGCCGCAGGCGGGGCACGGTCTCCCGGGTCCGTTCAGCGTACTCTTCGTCCCGCAGGGCCCGGGAGGAGACCTCCTGGGCCAGGGCGTTCACGGACCAGGGCGGGATGTGGCGGGCTAGCTCAGCGACCATGTCGCTTTGGCCCACGGCCAGCCCGGCGCGGAGGCCGGGCAGGGCGTAGAACTTGGTCAGGGAGAGCAGGACGAGCACATTGTTCGGCGTGTCTCGGTAGAGCCGGTCCAGGCCGGGGACGAAGTCCGCGAAGGCCTCGTCCGCAACGAAGAAGGAGCCCGGATGCTCCCGGGCCAGCTCGCGTAGCTCGTTGGCGGGGAAAGTCAGGCCAGTGGGGTTGTTGGGCCGACCCAGAAGGACCAGGGCGGGCCGTTCCAAATGGGGCCGCAGGGCGGAGAGATCCAGGCGAAAGCCCTTTTCCGGGTCCAGAAAGACGCGCTCCACGGACAGGCCGCAGAGCCGGCAGACCGTCTCGTAGTCCACATAGGAGGGAACGGGAATCACGGCCCGCTCAAAGCCAAGGATCCGGGGCAGGAGGTAGAGGAGCTCCGTGCTCCCGTTTCCGGTGACGATGTTCTCCCGGGGGACCCCGTAACTCGCCGCGGCCGCGTCCAGCACCGGTCCCGCCTCGGGCTCGGGGTAGTGCAGCACCTGCTCCATGCTGTCCCAGAGGCACTGTCTCAGCCAGGGAGGCGGGCCGAGGGGGTTGATGTTCGCGGAGAAGTCGAGCACCGGCTGGTCGGGTTGACCGCACCACTTGTGCAGGCTATGGATGTTTCCGCCGTGGGCGTTCTTGGGCATAGGGGCTCGCTTTGCAGCTATTCACAACATTGATCCATCCAGGGCACGGGCACGGAGTGGTTTGAATCAATCAGGCTTCGGCTCTGAATAGGTCCCCTTCCCGACATTCACCTGGTTTGTCCCCATGTGATCCCGGATCCCGGACACCATAAAGTACCGGAGGGAGAAAAGAGAGCAGAGCCGAAGGCCAGCTTATTCAAACCACCCCGTGCCCATAGAAGCTGAGGCATTGGGGTGGTGACTAGTTTCCTCGCTTTTTCCGGAGTGCCGGGAATCGTTATGCGGCGGAGGTGTTCGCTTTGCTGCGCGCATGCTCGCCACAGGGCTCCGGAGCCGATGGGCCGAGTTGGTAGTATGCCGCTCATGTGGTAGCGCAAATTGCTGCGGCTGGCAAGCCGGTGGCCGGTGACCGGATGTCGGAGGTCGGAGATCGGAGGTCGGAGGTCGGAGATCGGATATCGGATGTCGGAGATCGGAGGTCGGATATCGGATGTCGGAGATCGGATATCGTAAGACAGAGGACAGAGGACCGAGGACGGAAGACGGAGGACCGAGGACAGAGGACAGAGGACAGAAGACGGAAGGCGCTTCACCGATGCACGAATTCCTTCCCTTCACCTTCAACACCCAACCCTGAACGCCGAACCCTGAACGCAGAACGCCGAACGCAGAACGCCGAACGCCGAACGCCGAACGGTGAACGCCAAACGCAGAGAAGGATAAGGAGAAAGCCATGCACAGGGCGGATCGACGGGGGCTTGTTCTCGGGGCGGCGGTCCTTCTGAGCGCCGTCGGCCTCA
>CAYFSD010000157.1:0-5273 GCA_964345705.1 uncultured Desulfohalobiaceae bacterium | reverse complement strand
AACCACGACGCATTTCGCGGGATGCGTCCTTGAAACGGAGTTTTCGTGCCCGAGCTGCCGGAGGTGGAAATCGTCGCCCGCTATCTGGACCGAGCCCTGTCCGGAGACAGCCTGCAGGAGGTTTCGGTGCGGTATGCCGGCTGTCTGCGCTGTTCGGGACGGGCGCTTCGCGAGGCGGTGCGGGGCAAGCGGATCAGCCGCGTCCGGCGACGGGCCAAGCTCCTGCTCCTCGAGCTGGAGGACGGGGTGCGGGTCGCCTTCCACCTGAAGATGACCGGAAGCCTCCTCGTGGCCCGGCACGGAGACCTCGAGCTTGACAAACACACACACCTTGTTTTTAGCCTACCGGACGATCGGGCCCTCCTGTTCCGGGATGTGCGGAAATTCGGCTATTGCCGCGTCTTCGCCTGCGACGCGGAGCTCGCGGATTGGCCCTTCTACGCTGGTTTGGGGCCGGAGCCGCTGGAGCTGGAAAGCGAGGATTTCGCCGGGCTTTTTCGGCGGCGCCGCGGCCGGATCAAGCCGCTTCTGCTCGATCAGGCCGTCATCGCCGGAATCGGGAACATCTACGCGGACGAGGCCCTCCATCTGGCGGGGATCCATCCCCGGACACCCGCTGACGTGATCGGTCACGAGGGCTATGTCCGGCTGCATGCCGCGCTGACAAGGGTCCTGCAGGAGGCCATCCGGGCCGGGGGCAGCACCTTCAGCGACTTTGTCGACGCCCGGGGCGTCGCGGGACGCTTCCAGGAGGATTTCCGGGTCTACGGACGGGCGGATGAGCCGTGCCGCGCCTGCGGCACCACCCTGTGCCGCGAGGTCGTGGCCGGCAGGGGGTCCGTGTTTTGCCCCCGATGCCAGCCGCTATAATGCACGAGGTGCACCACGCAAGCCACAAGACAGGAGAGATTGGGGTATGGGCGGTCGAGCCGAATTAGCCAAGGGATACGAATCCGGACAGGTCGAGCAGCGCTGGCGCGACTTCTGGGACAGCGAGGCAACGTTCACCGCGGATCCCGGGAGCGAGGCCCCGCCTTTCTCCATGGTCATTCCCCCGCCCAATGTCACGGGGAGCCTGCACATGGGCCATGCCCTGAACATCACCCTGCAGGACGTGCTCTGCCGCTACAAGCGGCAGCGAGGGTTCAACGTCCTCTGGGTTCCGGGCACGGACCACGCCGGCATCGCCACCCAGAACGTGGTGGAGCGGGCCCTGGCGAAGGAGGGAATCTCCCGGGAGGAGCTCGGCCGGGAGGAGTTCGTGCGCCGGGTCTGGCAGTGGCGCGAGGAATACGGGGACAAGATCCTGAATCAGATCAAGCGCATGGGCGCTTCCGTGGACTGGAGCAGGCAGCGCTTCACCATGGACGAGGGGCTCTCCCGTGCGGTGCGCGAGGTCTTTGTCCGGCTCTTCGAAGAGGGCCGGATCTACCGCGGGGACTACATCATCAACTGGTGTCCCCGCTGCCGTACGGCTCTAGCGGATCTGGAAGTGGAGTACGAGGAGCAGGAGGGCGGGATCTACCACATGGCCTATCCCCTGGACGGGGGCGGCGAGGTCGTGGTGGCCACCACCCGGCCGGAGACCATGCTCGGGGACACCGCGGTGGCGGTGCACCCCGAGGACGAGCGCTACCGCCACCTCGTGGGCGGCACGGCGCGCCTGCCCCTGGTCGGCCGCCGGATTCCCGTGATCGCGGATTCCCATGTGGATACCTCCTTCGGCACCGGCTGCCTCAAGGTCACTCCGGCCCACGATCCCAACGACTTTGAGCTCGGCGAGCGCCACGGGCTGGAGAGCGTCCGGGTCATCGACGACACGGGGCACATGACGGAAGCTGCCGGGGCTGCGTATCAGGGTCTGGACCGGCACGCCGCCCGGGAGCGCGTGGTGGCCGACCTGCGGGAGCAGGGCGTCCTCAGGGAGGTGGAGAAGCACACCCACAACGTGGGCCGCTGCTACCGCTGCGCCACGGATATCGAGCCCCTGGTTTCCAAGCAGTGGTTCGTGGCCACCGGGGATCTGGCCCGGGCAGCCACGGACGCGGTGCGCCAGGGCTCAACCCGGTTCTTCCCCGAGCACTGGCTCACCCACTACTACGACTGGATGGAGAACATCCGGGACTGGTGCATCTCCCGCCAGATCTGGTGGGGACACCGCATCCCGGCCTGGACCTGCGGGGACTGCGGGGAGCTCGTCGTCTCCAGGGAGGATCCCAGCGTCTGTCCCTCCTGCGGGAGCGGCAATCTGGCCCAGGACGAGGATGTCCTGGACACCTGGTTCTCCTCCGCGCTGTGGCCCTTTTCCACCCTGGGGTGGCCCGAGGACACCGAGGACCTGCGGACCTTCTACCCTACCTCCACCCTGGTCACCGGCTTCGATATCATCTTTTTCTGGGTGGCCCGGATGATGATGATGGGGATCCATTTCCGGGAGCGGGTGCCCTTCGAGCAGGTGTACATCCACGCCCTGGTCCGGGACGAAGAGGGCCAGAAGATGAGCAAGTCCAAGGGCAACGTCATCGATCCCGTGGAGGTGATCGAGGAGTACGGCGCGGACGCGCTCCGCTTCACCCTGGCCGTGCACGCGGCCATGGGCCGGGACGTGAAGCTGAGCAAGCCGCGCATCGAGGGCTACCGCCACTTCATCAACAAGATCTGGAACGCGGCCCGCTTCGCCCTGATGAATCTGGAGGACCCCGTTCCGGAGGTGGATCTCGCCTCCGTGCGCTCCTTCAGCCACCGCTACATCCTGCAGGAGATGGAGCGGATCAAGCAGGAGGTGGCCCAGGCCCTGGAGGGGTACCGCTTCAACGAAGCGGCCCACGAGCTGTATCAGTTCCTGTGGCACACCTACTGCGACTGGTACCTGGAGATGATCAAGCCGGAGCTCTACTCCGAAGATGAGCAGCAGCGCCGCGAGGCCCGGGCCTGCCTGCACAAGAGCTTCACTGAGCTCCTCGTGCTCCTGCATCCCTTCGTTCCCTACGTCACCCAGGAGCTGTGGAGCCATTTCCCCGGGATCGAGGAGCGCAATCTGGCCCGTGTGCCCTTTCCGGAGGAGCGGCCGCAGTGCCGCAACGAGGAGCTTTCCGCCTGGATGGGCTTCCTGCAGCAGGTGGTGGTCAGCGTGCGCAACGTGCGAAGTGAATTGGGCCTCGAGCCCGGGCGCAGGCTGACCCTGCTGGCCCGCATGGCCGGGGAGCGGGCCGCGTTCCTGGAGGAGAACAGGCAGGTGGTCAGCGATCTGGCCCGTCTGCAGGAGCTGAGCATCGATCCGGATCTCGCCTCTCCAGGGGCTGCTGCGAGCAACGTGGTGGACGGCTGCGAGCTCTTTGTGCCCCTGGAGGGCGTGGTGGACTTTCGGGCCGAGGTGGAGCGCCTGGACAAGCAGCTGGCCAAGGTGGACAAGGATCTTGCCGGATCGGAGAAGAAGCTGGCCAACGAGGGCTTCGTGAACAAGGCCCCCGCGGATGTCGTGGACAAGGAGCGGCAGCGCCGGGACGAGTTGCGGGAGAAACGGGACAAGCTCTCCTCCCTGCGGGAGAAGCTGGCCCAATATCAACAGGATGAGGCATGAGCGAGGGCAAGGTCTATCTGCTCGGCGCGGGGCCGGGAGATCCGGGGCTTTTGACTGTCCGGGCCCGCGAGGTGCTGGCTTCCGCCGACGTGGTGGTCTACGACTATCTGGCCAACGAGGGGTTCCTGGGCTACTGCCCGGAGGGCGCGGAGCTGATCTACGCCGGTAAGCGGGGCGGAGACCACACCCTGTCCCAGGAGGAGATCAACTGGATCCTTGCGGATCGGGCAAAGCAGGGCAAAAAGGTGGCCCGGCTCAAGGGGGGCGACCCCTACGTCTTCGGCCGCGGCGCGGAGGAGGCGGAGCAGGTAGTGGACGCAGGCGTCGCCTTCGAGGTGGTGCCGGGCGTGACCTCCGCGGTCGCAGCCCCGGCCTATGCCGGTATTCCCCTGACCCATCGCGGCTACTCCTCCTCGGTGAGCTTCGTCACCGGCCACGAGAGCGCGGACAAGGGCGAGAGCGCCCTGGACTGGCAGGCCCTGGCCCGCAGCTCCAGCACCCTGGTCTTCTTCATGGGGGTGAAGAATCTGCCCTCCATCGCGGACAATCTCATACAGGCCGGCCTGGAGGGCGAGACCCCCGCGGCGCTCGTGCGCTGGGGAACCACCTGCCGGCAGAGGACCCTGACGGGCACTTTAAAGAACATCGCTTCCAAGGCGGAGGAGGCGGGATTCGCCGCTCCGGCCCTGCTCGTGGTGGGCGGGGTGGTTCGGCTCAAGGATCGTCTGGACTGGTTCGAGAGAAAGCCCCTGCTGGGCCGCGGCGTGGTGGTGACCCGGGCCCGGGAGCAGGCGAGCGGCCTGGTGCGCGCCCTCGGGGACATGGGCGCCTGTTGCCACCAGTTCCCCACCATCCGCATCAGCCCCCTGGAGGATTACCAGGCGGTTGATCGCGTCGCGCGGGAGCTGTCCGCGTATGCCACCGCGGTCTTCACCTCGGTCAACGGGGTGCGGTATTTCTTTGACCGTCTCCGGGGGCAGGGGCTGGACAGCCGCGCCTTCGGCGGATGCCGCCTGGCCGCGATCGGGCCGGCGACAGCGGACGAGCTGCGCGGACGCGGGCTGGAGCCGGACTTCGTGCCCGGGCGCTACGTGGCCGAGGAGGTGATTCAGGGGCTCGTCCAGGGCGGCTTCCAAGGGCCCGTTCTGATCCCCCGGGCCGAGACCGCTCGGGAGGTCCTGCCGGAAGAGCTTCGGCAGGCGGGCTTCGAGGTGCATGTGCTTCCCGTGTACCGCACCGAGCTGGCGCACAACGATGCGGAGGCTCTGCTGGAGGCCATGCGCCGGGGCGAGGTGCACTATGTGAGCTTCACTAGCTCCTCCACGGTGCACAATTTCTTCCAGCTGGTGGGGCCGGATCGGTTGCGGCCCTTCACCGAAGCCGGCCTGCGCCTGGCCTGCATCGGGCCGGTCACTGAACAGACGCTCGCCGAATACGGCTTCGCCTGCCAGGTGCGGCCCGAGCGCTACACCGTGCCCGAGCTGGCCCGGGCCCTCGCCCGCGACGCCGCGGGCGAAAGCCGAAATGACAGGAGCGGAGCGAGCCTATGACCCTCCCCCTGGCCATCCTCGCATCCGGAAGCGGCACCAACATGGAATCCATCGCCCGGCGCATCGAAGAGGGGGCTCTCGACGCTCGGATCAATCTGCTCCTCTCCAACCGGCCCGGAACCCGCGGAGTGGAGCGGGCCGAG
>CAYFSD010000156.1:0-5303 GCA_964345705.1 uncultured Desulfohalobiaceae bacterium | reverse complement strand
TTGGTCAGCGTCTTCAGCACGTCCTCCTTGCCGATGATGCCCACCAGCTTGCCCTCCTCCACCACGGGCAGGGTGTGGTAGTTCTTGCTCACCATGATCTCCGCCATTTCCTCCAGATCCGTGTCCGGGGTCACGCTGATCGGATCCGGGGTCATGGCCTCGCCGACCCTGGTGGCGGCCATTTTCTGCACCTCCTTTTCCATGTGGGACATGGAGGTCAGGGGGATGATCCCGTCCAGAAGGGTGAAGATGGTGGGCACGGGAAGCTTCTTCTGCTGGGTGATGATGTCGCTCTGGCAGATGATGCCCACGACCTTGTCCTCCTCGTCCACCACGGGCATGCCGTTGATGTGGTGCTGCAGCAGCAGCCCGGCGGCGTGGGAGATGGAGGTGTCCGGAGTGACGGTCAGCACGTCCTTGGCCATGAGGTCTTTCGCTTGTGTCATAGGGCTCACTGTGGGTTCGGGTTGACGGTTTCGGGGAGCTTTCCGGCGATGTCGCGGGCCAGATTGCCCCGAAAGGGGAAGTCGTCTCCAAGGGAGGCCCCGGCCTTGGCGTGCCAGTAGACCCCCAGACAGGCCGCCTCGAAGGAGGGAACGCCCCTGGCCATCAGGCTGCCGATGATTCCCGTCAGGACGTCGCCGGCCCCTCCCACAGCCAGGCTGGGGCTGGCAAAGGGGCAGACGCGGTCCGCGGTCTCGGGGTGGCTCACAACGGTCCCCGCTCCCTTGAGCACGGTGCTGCAGCCCGTCTCCCGCGCGATTGCGCGGGCCGCTTCCAGCCGGTCCCGCTGGACCGCCTCCGTGTCCGTCTGGCGCAGCCTGGCCATCTCTCCGGGGTGCGGGGTGAGGACATCGTCCCGGCTCAGATTGGTCATGAGGCTTCTTTCCTGGGCCAGGGCGAAGAGGGCGTCCGCGTCGAAGACCGTGGGCAGGCACGTCTGTCGCAAATAGGTCCGGAGGAAGTCGAGGGCGCCCGCGTCCCGGCCGATCCCGGGGCCGAGCACCACCGCGTCGAACCGGGACAGCTCCTTTTTCAGGCCGGAAAAGGAGGCCCCGGACCAGGAGTCTCCGGGCTGGAGCGGAATGGACATGAGCTCGGGCCAGCCCTGCTTGATCTGGCCGCAGATATCCGCGGGAGCGGCGACCGTGACCAGGCCGGCCCCGGCGTGCAGGGCGCCGAGCCCGGCCAGGGCCGGGGCCCCGGTGAGCCCCGGGGAGCCGCCGATGATCAGGACGTGCCCCGCAGCGCCCTTGTGCATGGTCGGCTCGGGGCGCGGAAGATGGCCAAAGACCCCCTCGTCCAGGGCGAAGAGGGCGGGAGGGTTGTTCTTCCCGATCCAGGCGGGGATGCCGATGTCCGCGACATGCAGGCTTCCGGTGTATTTTTCCGCCCCGGGGAAGAAGAGCCCGCTCTTGCAGGCACCGAAGGTGACCGTGGCGTCGGCGCGAACCGCGTCGCTCCCTGTCCGCCCGGTTTCCCCGTTCATGCCCGAGGGGATGTCCAGGGCGAGCACATAGGCCCTCTCCCCCAAGCGATTGAGCCAGCGGATCCAGTCCAGGGAGTCCCTGCGCAGCTCCCCGGAAAATCCCGTGCCCAGGAGGCCGTCCACTACGATATCCGGCTGGGGAATGCCCTCCCGGGTCTGCTCCCCGAGGCGTTTCATCTCCACCCCGCGGTCATGGCAGAGCCGCGCGTGATAGTGGCTCTCTCCCTTGTATTCCTCGGGAGCGCGCGTGTGAAGGACCAGGCAGCGGGCGCCCCGATCCGTGGCGTGTCGAGCCAGGGCGAAGGCATCGCCGCCGTTGTTCCCGGAGCCGGCGAAGACAAGGACGAAGGCGCCGGCAAGGTCCGGCCCTTCGGAACAGAGGACACGCAGTGCCTCCCTGCTGGCGTTCTCCATGAGGATCTCGCCCATAATCCCCGCCTCGCGGATGGCGAGATCGTCCCAATGGGCCATTTCCTTTGGAGTGGGCAAGGGAGTGTCCATAGGGACTCCTGCTGGCGAATCTAGCATTCCAGGACAACCATGGCCACCGCCAGGTGCCGCTCGTGGCTCAGGCTCAGGTGGCTGGCCCGAAGGCCCAGCCTTTCCCCGGCCTTCTTCGCCCCGCGGAAGAGGAGCAGCTCCGGCTGGCCTGATTTCCGGGTCCGCACGGCGATGTCCCGCTGGCCGATGCCCGGGGCGAATCCCGTGCCCAGGGCCTTGACGCAGGCCTCCTTGGCCGCGAGCCGGGAGCCCAGGAGCTCGATGGTTATCCTCCGAGCCTGCTCCCTTTCCGAGGCGGCCAGCACGCGCTCCGCGAAGCGCGTCCCGTAGGTGTCCCAGATCCGGCGCACCCGGTTCAGGTCCACGATGTCCACGCCTGTGCCGATGATCATAGCTACCTGGCGAAAATAAAAAATATTCCCCGAACAAGGCGGGTGTTGTCAAGGCGCGTTCAGTTTGACTTTGGGGGTCAGGGGTGGCTATACTTTGGCTAAACATTTTTGGTGAAGGAGAGAATGTATGGCCACGAAGATCCAAAAATGGGGGAATAGCCAAGGGGTGCGCCTTCCCGCTCACGTGCTTCGGGAGGCCCATCTGAAACTCGGGGACGAGGTGGATATCAGTGTTCAGGATGGGATCATTGTTGTCGCGCCACGGAAGAGGATCCGAGGAAAATACAGGATCGAGGACCTTGTCTCACAGATCCCGGAAGATTCCCAGAGCGAAGAGCTTGAATGGGGACCTCCATCCGGCGGGGAGGTCTGGTAAATGGCGGTCTTTATCCCCGCTCAGGGGGATTTTATCAGCCTCTCCTTCGATCCTCGGTCCGGGCACGAGCAAAAAGGGCGACGCCCCGCTCTGGTGGTGAGCAAGGTCCTGTTTAACCGGAGCACTGGCCTTTCCATAGTCTGTCCGGTGACAAATACCCGACGAAGCTATCCCTTTCATGTTCCCCTTCCCGAAGGAAGCAGCCTGACAGGGGTCATTATGGTGGAACAGGTCAAATCCGTCGACCATCATTCCCGTCGGGGAACACGGATTGAAACCGCTTCCAGCGGGCTTTTGGCGGAAGTGCTGTCCATCCTGGATGCCTGTCTGTATTAGACCACCCTCCTTGATACTGGCCGCCTTGGGCGCGGACCTCCGTGTTTATCCCGTCCATCCTGTCAACTTTCCTCCTCAATCCGGAAAGCGGCTGACGATCTCCCGCATGCGCCGCACCGCCTGTTCCATGCCCACGTACGCGGCCCGGGCCATGATGCTGTGCCCGATGGAGTACTCCTTGATTCCCGGAGTGGCGGCGAAGGCGGTCACGTTGGAGTAATCCAGCCCGTGGCCGAGGTTGATGGCCAGTCCCGCTTCCTGGCCGTGCTGGATGGCGCTGTGCAGCCGGTCCAGCTCTTGGCGCCGCGTTTCCGGGCCCTGGGCGTCGGCGTAGGCGCCGGTGTGCAGCTCCACGTATTCCGTCCCGATCTCCCGAGCTGCCCGGATCTGATCCGGGTCCGGGTCGATGAACAAACTGGTGCCGATTCCCTGCTCGCTGAAATCCGCCAGGAAGTCCTGCAGCTCTTTTTCCCGGTCCAAGAGATCCAGGCCGCCCTCGGTGGTCAGCTCCTGCCGCTTCTCTGGGACCAGGCAGATCATGTCCGGCCGCAGGGTCAGGGCAACATCGTGCATCTCCTGCGTGGCGGCCATCTCCAGGTGCAGGCCCGTGGTCACCGTTTTCCGCAGGAGCTCCACGTCCCGGTCCGTGATGTGTCTCCGGTCTTCGCGCAGGTGGACGATGATCCCGTCTGCCCCGCCCAGCTCGGCGAGGAAGGCGGCGTGCACGGGGTCCGGTTCCTCGGCCAGCCGGGCCTGCCGCAGGGTGGCGATGTGATCCACGTTGACGCACAGCTTGGGCATGCGGTCCCTCCGGGGTGTTGATCGTTATCTGTTATCTGGGATGAGTTGTTCGAATCAGGTATCGTAGAGGAAATGAAGCGGAATCATCTGGGTCCCTCCTCCAGGATCATGCGAACCCGTTCCCGGTAAAAGGGCAACAGGTCCCCCGTCCGCCGGAGAACAAAGAGCTCGTATTCGGCCTGACGATCCGCGTCGCTGGTGTGCCCGTCAATCCTGTCGAGTCTTCTCTTTTTGGCTTCGTTGTTCCTTATGCCGAAATATGCTATCCGGATCGCCAACCTTGGTCAATCCGGATCACAACGCAGCGGGAGCGGAAGGCCATGACGGATTCCCTAAGCATCCTGCTCATCGAGGACGATCCCGCCCTGGGGGACAGCCTCCGGGAGTACCTGGGGGGCAAGGGGCACAGCGTGACCTGGCTGCGGGACGAGCGCCGCCTTGAGGAGCATTCCCCGCGCTCCTACCAAGTCGTGGTCCTGGATCTCATCCTGCAGTTCATTCCCGGGGAGCATATCCTGGGGCGGATCCGGCAGCTGGCCCCTGAGCTCCCGGTCCTGGTGCTCACGGCCAAGGCGGGGATCGGGAACAAGCAGGCCTGCTTCGAGGCCGGGGCGGACGACTACCTGACCAAGCCCTTCGAGCCCCTGGAGCTGCTGCTCCGACTCCAGGCCCTGTGCAAGCGGGACGCGGGCGCGAGGATCCATCGCTGCGGGGAGGTGGAGATCGACCGGGACGCGCAGCTGGTTTACAGAAACGGGGAGGAGGTTCGGCTTTCGGGCAGGGCCTGGGATCTTCTGTGCCTTCTGCTGGAGAACAGGGGGGCGGTGGTGGACAAGGAGCGGATTATGGAGCGGGTCTGGTCCGACGCGATGGTCACGGACAACGTGCTCCGCTACTACATCAAGGAGCTGCGCAGGGTGTTCCCCGAGGGCAGCATCGAGACCTACAAGGGGCGGGGGTACAGGCTCGTGGCCTGACAGCCTGTTGAAAAGATCCATTTCGAGCAGGCCGTTCAAAAATTTCAAGTGACGGCGCGACCCGGCACTCACTTTTTTCCCGAAGTTCAATATATTACGAGCAAACAAAAAAAGTGAGTGCCGGGCAAGGTCGTAGTTTACCCCGTGAAACCTTCTTTTGTTTCACTGGGGCGTAGTTATTCCTACGTGAGAGTTTGAGCTTTTTGAAGCAACGCAGCAATTGGAAGTTTTTCAACGGCCTGCTGAGCGTTTTGGCTGATAGGCTCAAGGACCTATCGCTCATTGAACATGAGGAAGAATCCCAGGTTGGCGTCCAGCCTGGGCTTGTTCACGAAGGCACCGCCGATTTTCCTGTCCGAGACGTGCTTGACCTCCAGTTTTCTCTTGATGAGGCTCTGGTTCCTGTTGGTCAATCGGAAGGCGATTTCCAG
>CAYFSD010000155.1:0-5323 GCA_964345705.1 uncultured Desulfohalobiaceae bacterium | reverse complement strand
CCCGGTGCTCTCGCTCTTGAGGGAGAGCACGTACTCCGGATTGTCTGTGGTGCCCATGTTGCTCACGCTGGCGGAGACGCCGTTAGCGTCCGCGTCGATGGTGTCCGCGAGCGAGGCCAGGGTGGTTTCGCTGTCCGTGCTGTAGCTGTATTCGCTTCCCTGGTGGTGGAAGGACACCTCCATGTCCGCTTTGATCAGGCTCGAATCATTGGGATCGTCGATGCCTCCGGAGACGGTGCTGTCCGCGGTTCCGTCTCCGTCGGTGCCTACCACGTGGTTGTGGGCCTGGGCCACCTGGGTCACGTCCACGCTGGAGGTGCCCTCGGAGGCCGAGTTGTCCGCGTTTGCCGCAACCACGCCGCTGTCGCTGGAGGAGGCGGTCTTGGCCTGGAACGCCTGGCTGTCGTTGAGCTTGCTCGCGGACTTGGCCATCTCCACCAGGGTGGAGTCCAGCTTCTTGTACACGTCCTTTTGATATTTTACATTCTGCAGGTCCCGCTGCAGGGGATCCACTTCCTGCATCCTCTTGGCGTTGACCAGCTGCTCCACGATGTTGTCCGGGAGCCCGCTCGGCCGTCCGCCGGGATAGAATCCGCTCACGCTTCCCAGTTCCATATGCCCTCCTCCTTCACTCAGTGTTTCAGCGTCTCACTGAAGCACCAAGTTACGGAGATCATTCAATCACAGCCTTCCCACCTTCACACCTTCGCTTTCCCACTTTCAAACTTTCACACCTTCGCACTTTCGCACTTTCGAACTTTCGCACTATCCCCACTCCTCAATGAGAAGGCCGGACATCTCCTCCATCCGCCGGGCCACATCAAGCATGGCTTCCGGCGGGATCTGCCGGATCACCTCGTCGGTCATGCGGTTCATGACCTTGACCACCATCTTGTCCGTATCCTCGTGCTCCTCGAAGTCCAGACCGATGTTCATGTTCTTCAGGGCGTCGTTGATCGCCTGGCGGACCTCCTCGAGGCGCTCGCGCGACATGTCCGCCGCGCTTTCCGCTGTCGCGCCCCGCTTGTCGCGCGCCTCGCGGACATCGGAGAAATCCTTCTTTCCGGAAATATTCTTGTTTTGTTCCCGGCCCTGCTCCGTCTCACGGGTGCTGTCCCGTGTGCGCTGGGTCTTGTGCACGCCTTCGGCTGGCTTGTCCGGAGAGGGCTGGGGTGAGCTCACTGAGCCGACCATGGCGAACCTCCCGCTTTGGCTTGGATTCAAGAGCTATCCGGGGGCCAAGGGCCCCCGGATAGCCAATCCGTTTTTTAGCCGCCCAGCAGCTGCAGGGCAAGCTGCGGGTTCTGGTTGGCCTGGGTCAGCACCGAGGCCGCGGCCTGGCGCCGCACGTTGTTCTGGGTCTGCTCCGCGGCCTCCTTGGCGATGTCCGCGTCCACGATGCGGGAGCGGGACTCGGTCAGGTTCTGCACGGAGTTCTCCAGGTTGGCGATGGTGGATTCCAGCCGGTTCTGGGCCGCGCCCATGGTGGCCCGGGTGGAGTCCACATCGTTGATGGCCGCGTCGATCTTGTCGATGGCGTCCTGGGCGTTGGTCACAGAGGCGATGTCCATCTGCTCCAGGCTTTCGTTCTGGTTGGTGTAGACTGTGCTGAAGCTAGCAGCAGCACTTGTGACACTATAACCACTGCCAGTAACCGTTGCGTTACCGAATTCCGTGCCGCCACTCACATCACCGAAAGCGATGCTTTGCGTGGCTTGCAGGTTCACCGATCCGCCCTGGGCGTATGTACCAGCTGTGGCAAAGAAGCCGGAGACACCAGCCTCAGTAACATGGATGTCTCCGCCGTCATCGTCACTCAGTTCGAGCGCTCCGCTATCCGTCACCGTGGCCTCGACATTGAGGCTATCCTCGGCGTTGATCTTGTCCGCGGCCAATGTGGCGCTGATGGTGCCGGTTGCACCAGTCATGACTTCTACGCCATTAACGGACAGCGAATAATTAGTAGCTGTAACACCAGAGGCCTGAGAAGCACCAACAGCCGTGTTATTGGCCTCGGCCTCTACTTGCAGGTTCGCGTTGTTGTTGATCGCGTCGGCAATGGCCCAGGCGCTTTCCCTGACTTGGCCAGAGGCCACGACATCGGTAGTAGCGGTCGATTCTTGATCATACCCGGAAAGACCCAAGGTCTCGTTGTTCACCGTGACCTCGGAAGCACTCAGGGTCTGGGTTATAGCAGTAGCTGATGTTCCAGTGACAAAGCCGACCGTGCCCTCGTACCGCCTGCCCAGATCCCCTGCGCGCATGCTGCTGGACATGTCCAGGCTGATCTGGTTCTCCGATCCGGTGTCCGCGCCGACCTGGAACAGGGACTCGCCCATGGAGCCGTCCAGCAGGGACTTGCCGTTGAAGGACGTGGATTTGGCGATGCGGTCCAGCTCTCCGGAAAGGTCCTGGAACTCCTTGTTCAGGCTCTGCCGGTCCGACTTGGTGTTCGTCTCGTTCGCGGACTGCACCGAAAGCTCGCGCATGCGCTGCAGGATGTTGGTGATCTCCTGCATCCCGCCTTCCGCGGTCTGGGCCATGGAGATCCCGTTCTGGGCGTTGCGCGTGGCCTGGTTCATGCCCTTGATCTGGGCGTTCATCCGGTCCGAGATGGCCAATCCCGCCGGGTCGTCCGCGGCGGAGTTGATGCGCAGACCGGAGGACAGCCGCTCCTGGTTCTGCTCCAGGGCCCTGTTCACCTGGCTCAGATTGTTCTGGGCCTGCAGGGACGCGATGTTGGTGTTGACTGACAGTGCCATGTGCATTCCTCCTTGAATGGGTTGGCTTTCCGGGCTTCCGTGCCCTTGGTTCGAGATGCCTTCACCTGCCTACCGTTGTGGAGTTTTTCCTATCCTGCTTCCCGGGGCATCACCTCCTTTTGAATTATTGAGGTTGCTTTCATTATTTGTATCGACCGATTGCCCGCATTGGTTTAGGCCTCTTCCAATCCCAGCGCCTGCTTCAAGGGCCCCAGATGCTTCTCGTACTTCTTCCACTTCTTCTTGGAGGAGGTGTACAGCGGCTTGCGCACCTGATCGTAGCTCGCGGTGCGCACATCGCGCTTGGTCTTGTGGAACTCCAGGCAGGCGTCGTCCCACTCCAGCCCGCAGAATTCCAGCAGGGAGGCGATCTGCCCCTCCGGCTCCTCCACAATGTGCTCGTACTCCACCTCCAGCAGCCGTACCGGGAGCACCTCCCGCCAGTGGGCCATAAGATCCTGGTATTGCCGATAGTAGTGCCCCAGGTGCTCCAGGTTGTAGGCGAAGGTGAGCCCCAGGGCCACGAAGTTCTGGAAATAGCAGGAGAGGCAGGTGTCCATGGGATCCCGCCGGATGTGGATGAACGAGGCATTGGGGAACATCAGGGCCATGAGCCCCAGATGCAGAAAGTTCTGGGGCATCTTGTCCGTCACTCGGTCCGAGCCCTCGGGGTCCAGCTCGTCCAGCCGGCCCAGGTATTCCTCCCCAGCCTGATGCAGCACTTCGGGCTTGATTTCCGCCATGCACTCGGGATACCCGGACTGGCTCCCCATCCTGCTCGGCAGCGTGCGCATGATGGAGCCCATGGCATCCAGCTCCCCCGCGCCGAAGACCCGGGGGTGGCTGGCCAGGATCTGCTCCAGCAGGCTCGTCCCGGAGCGGGGCATGCCCACGATGAACACCGGCCTGGAGGTGGTCAGCCCGGAGCGCGGGGCCTGCTCCAGAAACTGCCTGGTGTATTGTTCCTTGAGCCCTTGGAAAAATCGTTCCACATTTTCCGGATAGTAGGTCCTGGGCTTGAGCTGGTTCGCTGTCTGGTACGCCTCGAACGCGGTGTCGTATTCGCCCAGGGCGTGGTACATATCCCCGGCCTGGAAGTTCACCGTGCAGCGCGGCCCGTTGGGAAGCCCCTTTTTCTGCCTGAAGAGCTCCAACAGGCCCACCGCCTCGCGCTCCGCCCCGTAGCGTCGGGCCAAGGTGATGAATGTGCTCAGGGCGTTCAATTTGTACGTCTTCCGCTCCTTGATCAGGGGCCGCACCAGCTCGTACGCCTCCTTGTAGCGCCCCTTACGCTCCAGGATCCCCGCCTTCTGGGCCATGATGTCCTCGTTCTCCGGAAAGCGGGCCATGGCCTCCTCCACTGTCTGAAGGGCCTCATCCCACTGTATGCTTCCCATCAGAGTTTGCGAAAAAGTGATATAGGCCTGAGGCCGGTCCGGATCGAGGTAGACCGCCCTGCGAGCGCTGGAGACCGCCTCCGAGGTGATTCCCGAATCCAGGCAGGCGTTGGCCAGATGCAGATGATACGTGGCGTTCGTGGGATCGATTTGCACCAAGCGCCGAGCCACCGGGAGCGCCTCCCTGGGGCGGCCCAGTCCGATGAGGGACCGGGCCTTGGCGGCCATGGTCTGCACGTCTCCCCCGCCCAGCTTGTTCGCAGCCCGGGCCAGCTTGTCCGCAGCCTCGTAGTGGTCCTTGCCAATAAGGATCTCCGCCAGGAGGGCGAAGGGCTTGGGATCGCGCTGGCGCAGATTGCAGGCCCGGTCCAGGGGATCGATGGCCTCCTCGGTTTTGCCCTGCTCCTTGAGGAGCACGCCCAGATTGAGGAAGGCCTCCCCGTATTCCGGATCCAGCTCCGTGGCCTCCCTATATGCGGCCTCCGCCTCCTCGAACTCCTGTAGGCTGAAGTGGACCGCCCCCAGATTGGCCCGGTACTTGGCGTTTTCCCCGTCCAGGGAGATAGCCACCTGCATGAACTCCTTGGCCACCGAGGGCTGCCCCACCTGCAGGGCGATGAGGCCCATGAGATGATACGCCTCCGGATGATTCGGATGATCCCGGAGGATCTCCCGGTACATCTCCTCCGCCTGTGGCAGGTTTCCCGCCCGGTGATAGAGCTGGGCCGCGTCCAGCTTGTCCTCCACGCTGTCGAAGACGCCGCCGGGGGGTGTATTGCCCCGCGCCTCAGTCTGTTCCGCGATATCCGCCATATGCGCTCCGCTGTGAGTTTGTTTGCCTCGTTTTCTATCGGGCTTGCAATCAGTCCTTTGGTTTTCTTCG
Organism: uncultured Desulfohalobiaceae bacterium; assembly: GCA_964345705.1. Lineage (GTDB taxonomy): Bacteria > Desulfobacterota > Desulfovibrionia > Desulfovibrionales > Desulfothermaceae > JAIPDU01. The sequence continues at coordinate 281 of CAYFSD010000155.1, read as the reverse complement.
ACGCAAACCCGGGATTGTTTAGGGTGACTCCAAAAGGGACGGTGTTCACTCGGCATCACGCGCTCTTTGTCTTATCGGATCGCACGCGGGAAAAACAGCCGGTGTACACCCAACCCGGTGTCAATTGACCGACTCGGCGCATGGGGTGTTTTCCTCCTGAACACCCTCGGAAGAGGATTCCGAACGGTGGCCCGGAGGGACGACAGCGATTTGCGTGCGCGGCCCAGTGGTCTCGGGCAGATTGTCAAAAAGCTCGATAATGCGCTCTTTCATCATCTCCG
>CAYFSD010000154.1:0-5360 GCA_964345705.1 uncultured Desulfohalobiaceae bacterium | reverse complement strand
TTGGGATAAGGTGAAGGGGAAGGAATCAACTGGTCGGTGTGGGGGCTTGTTCCTCCAAACCCAGCCGGGAAAGGGTCCCGGGCAGGGGGCGCCCGCTGTCCTCGTCCCAGCCCCGCAGCCGATAGTAGGCCAGAAGCAGCTCCTCGTAGTCCGCGGGATCCAGACGCTCGCCCTGTGAAGGGCCGTCCGGCACGGGCTCTTGCATGAGACGGGGCGGCGGATAGTCCTCCCGCTTGCCCAGGCCCTCACGGATGTTGAACAGCCGCTCCTGGTTCCAGATCCGCTCCCCGGCTGCACGCAGGTCTTCCAGTGTCCCCGTCCAGCCCGTGGCCGCGGCGAGAAGCCCGTGAAACTGCCGCGGCCCCAGCGGCTTAAGGGCGATCCCCTCCAGCTTGCACAGGCCCAGGGAATCCACCACGCAGTGCCAGTCCTCCTGCCAGGCCATGAGCCGGGCCTTGTCCGCATAGCGCAGCCAGAAGCGGTCCCCGGCCTCGATGCCCAGCTCTCGCCACAGATCCTCGGCGTACACATCCGGGGCGACCTCGTAGAGGCACAGCCCCTTGAGGTGGTCCCCGCCGCGGGGGGACACGGCGAAGGACAGGGCCATGCCCTTGGTTCCGCGAACATCCACCGCGGGATAGTCCAGGCCCTTGGAGTGCACCACCAGGTCCTGTCCCCCGAAACGCCGCGCCGCCCGGGGCGCCCCTTCGGCCAGGAGGTCCCCGCTGCCCTGGCGACGGGCGATTCTGTGGATCAGGGAGATCATGGCCCGGTGATTGCCGAAGCGAAGGTCCTCGCCGTCCAGATCCCGACGGGAGAGGATTCCCCGCTGACGGCACTCCATGGCCCAGGCCAGGACATTGCCCGTGCTGATGGTGTCCAGGCCGTAGAGGTTGCACAGCTCGTTGGCCCGCAGGACCGCGGCCACATCCGGGTTGCCGCACTTGGCCCCGAAGGCGGATATGCTCTCGTATTCCGGGCCCTCGCCCGCGGTCCCGGCGTATTCCCCCTCCTCCACGCGGCAGTAGCGGCTGCAGCTCACCGGACAGTTGAAGCAGCCCTTGTTCCGCACTGTGTATTTCTCCTGCAGATTCGCTCCGGCAAACGCCTCCGCAGCCTCGAAGGTCGAGGCCTGGAAGTTGCGGGTGGGAAGAAAGCCCATGCCCTGGGCCAGCGGAGTGATGGCTCAGGTCCCGAAGGTCTTGGCCTGGTCGTAGAGCGGATCCGCGAGCACCGCCTCCTGGGCCTCGTGGATCGCCTCCCGGAAGGCCGTCTGGTCGTAAATGGAGAGGCCCCGGTCCCCGCGCACGGCCACCGCCTTGAGCCCCTTGGCCCCCATCGCCGCTCCGGGGCCGCAGCGGGCGGCTGCCCGGGCCTGGTTGCAGATCACCGCGGCCATGCGGACCCGGTTTTCTCCGGCCTGCCCGATGCAGGCCACCTGAGCCGAGGAGTCCCCCAGCTCCTGCTTAATCGCCGCGTCCGTCTCCCGTGTGGTCAGCCCCCAGAGGTGCCGCGCGTCGCGAAGCTCCACCTGGTCGTTGTCCACCCGGAGATAGACCGGCATCTCGGAGATGCCGGTGAGCACGATATGGTCGTATCCGGCCATCTTGAGCTCTGGCCCGAAATGGCCTCCGCAGTTGGAGTCCGCGAAGATCCCGGTCAGGGGCGACTTGAAGGTCAGGCTGAACCGCCCCGAGCACGGGGCCTGGGTCCCGCAAAGAGGCCCCGCGCCGAAGATGAGCGGCGCCCCGGGATCGAAGGGATCCTGCCCCCGGCGGGTCATTTCATGCAGCAGGCGCGCCCCGCTGCCGGACTGCCCCAGATACCGCCGGGCCAGCTCCTCCGGGAGCTCGCCCGTGGTGAGGCGCCCCCGCCCCAGATCCACGTACAGGATCCTGCCGCACCATCCGAACCATTTATTCCCCATGATCCACCTCCTGTTCCATTTGCAGACCCCCGAAAAGGCAGGCGGTCACGCAGGCCGGCTCCAGCGCGCCCGCCGCCCCTGGCTCCTGCTTGCCGCAGAAGCGCTCCAGGCATTCCATGTTGAGCACCGGCGTGTCCCGGCCCTGCTCCTCGTCCTTGATCACCCGCACTCCGGCCCGCCTCGGGTTGAACGGCGGCCGGTCGTGACCGGCACAGGCCGCCTCGCAGCGGCGGCAGCCCCGACATTGCGTCTCGTCGATGCAGATGGGCACCATGCGGCTCATACGCGGTCTCCTCCCCTTTTATCGCCCCTCATGATATAATTCCATATAATCCAGAAGGTTAAGCACATTTTCATACACCCTTCATTCCCGGGCCGACCCGGGCACAACTAACCATGGAAACGCGAGGCGAAGGCGGGTGCACTCAACGTCAGGTTTCATCCCGGGTTTCACCTGTGGGGGCCGGCATCAGTTCTCCAGTGCCAACGTCGCTTTGACCGGCTCCGCTACCAGGCCAGACTGCATATCTAGCGCTCCATTGAGAGCTAGGCGCGGCCTGCCGCCTCAAGAACAAGGCTCTGATGCCATATGAAACCGGCGTTGAGTGCACCCGCCTTCGCCTCGCAGTGTATTCCCTTACAATTCAGCAAGTTGAACGCATACACCTATAAAAAAATCCCCGAACCGACACATCCATGTCGGCTCGGGGATTTGCCATCTCCTCCGAGACCTCGTATCACCCCGCGGCAGGTCTTCTGACTCGTGGATCGTCCTACTCGCCCTTCACCCACTTGATCCCAAGCCATTGATTATTTGGAGCCCAGATGATCGGAAAGAAACGATCGGCTCAAACAGTGGAATGGGATCAAGTGGGTGAAGGGCTCACCGCGCCTTCCCATCCGGCACTCACCCCAAGGGGGATCGTCTCCGCCCAACCAGTTGACGCTTAAGCCATCAGCTGGACAAGGGAGACACTCCTTAGCTGGAGTGAGTGCCGGACAGTGGCTTCCTGCGGCTTTCGTCCCCACTCACAGCGGCGGGACCGTGCCGGACTCGCACCGGCTTCCCTCTTGGGGCGGCGCCACCGCGGGGTATTTCCCTGAGGAAACCTCCCGGGCAATTCGCCCTGAACCCGCGCTCAGCCAGCGAAGGGGCATGGGGCAACGACCCGGCCTGTCTCCCGATATCTTTATCTATCCCTAGATCCTCCACCCGGTAGGCGTCAAGCCTTCCCTCGCGATCCGAAGGTGACGCCGTGTTCGCCAATGGTGGCTCGCAACCGGTGACTAGCCCCTTCCGAAGGTCGGATCCCTTGATCCTCCAACCCTCTGAATCACCGATCAACTGACTCACCGATGCACTGACGCACTGGCACGGCGCCATCTCCCATCGCCTCAAGCGTGGGGAATAGCTACTTTCCATTTTCCTTTTCCGAGCCAAATTCCCCGCTTTCCGATTGACATCCCGCTGCGAGCAGCGGAAAATTAAAAGATGCTCCCATAAGCTCGGCCCGCACGCGCGCATCCCTGACCGATCAAGCCGAATGCCTGAAGTAACGAAAGGAGCGCAGAAAGAAGCTCGTCGAGGCCAGAGAGGCGAACACGGGCCGCGGCAACCGGGCTCCGCTCTCTGTTCAGGAAAGGAGGAGGCGGAAGCGTCAGTAAATCCCACTGCCCTGTTCCTGTTTCTCGCTGCGTCAACCAAGAGAGCCGGGGTCCTGGCGGATACCGGCTTTGGGGAGTGTTCTGCAACCCCCCGTATCCGGCTTTTCCTCCGCGGGGGAACGCGCGGGGTTTCGCCCGCGGAGAAAACCGTCATGAAGATGTACTTCGTCCACAACAGGGGAAAGGACGCCGACTACGTGGTCCTGCCCCATCAAACCGTTCTGCTGGCCACGCCCAAGGTGTTCAACCATTTTCTCTACGGCGCCGATCTGTCCCAGTGGGACAGCGACCTCGAGCCCGGGCCGCCGGAGGCGTTCGGGGAGATCGTGGCCCATGTGCAAAACGATCAGCTCCAGATCCTCAATCAGGACCTCTGGGACGAGCGGCGGCAGTCCATGGAGTGGTAACCCCGCACCTATTCACCACCTCGCTGTCTCAGCGTCCATGGACGGATCAATGTGGTGAATAGGCGCATGTGGTGACCAATTGCCAGCCTGCTCCAGGGGGATCACGGACGGGATCCGCTGCACGCGGCGCGCACATCCGCCTGGGTGACCAGCGGGCCCTGGAGCCTCTGAACAGGCACGCTGCCGCCCACGAGCATGTCCCCGTGGCCCACGAGGCTCTCCGCTCCGGCTTCGTCCAGAATGACCCGGCTGTTGGTGGAGGAGGTCACCTTCAGGGCCACCTTGAGCTGGAGGTTGGCCTTGATCGCCGGGGTGATGATCTTCGCATCCGGCCTCTGGGTGGACAGCAGCAGATGGACCCCCGCCGCGCGCCCCTTCTGGCCCAGGCGCTGCACGCAGGCCTCCAGCCGCTCCCTGTGCTTCTTGTCCATGATCAGATCCGCGTACTCGTCGATGAGCACCACTTGATGCGGCAGCAGGGGGTTGCGTTTGTTGTACCCCGTGACATCCGCCTCCCCGCTGGCCTCTAGAATGCGGTAGCGCTCCTCCATGGTGTCCGCAAGCGCCTCCAGGGCCTCCAGGGCGTCCGCGGATTCCATGAGCACCCTGGATGCGAGATGCGGCAGGTCCTTGAGGTCGGTGAAGCTGACCCGCTTGGGGTCGACCAGGGTGAGCTGCAGCTCCCGCTGTGAGGCATTCAGGGCGAGGCCCACCGCGGCGGCGCGCAGGAACACGCTCTTGCCGCTGCCCGCGGTTCCGCCCACCAGGATGCTGGTCATGGTGGGCTCGGTCAGGTCCGCCCATTCCACTTCCCCTTCGATGGTCATGCCCAGGGGAAAGGCGGCCCCGGACGAGGGCCTGTTCCCGGCTCCCCTGGTCCAGACCTCCTCCAGGGTCAGGGCAGTGACATTCTGCTTGGGCACATCCAGACTGACGTATCCCGCCTGAGTGCGGATGAGCGGCGGAACGGCGGAGCTCAGAGCCACCTGCAGGTCCTTGGACTTATTTGTCAGCCTCTGCACCGTGGTCCCTCTGCCCGGAAGCACCTTGTAGCGGATGAAGCGTGGCCCGTTGATGTATCCGCACGGCTCCACCCCGATGTTAAGGGACTGCAGAAAATCCCTGATCCGCTCCAGGCCCTCTTCCGCCTCAGCCCGGGACTCCTCTTCGCTCTCCCCGGGAAGAGATCCGGGGGCGTCGCTCCAGTCCCGCTCACAGGTCGCGGCGAAAGCGCATTCCCTGCAAAGCTCTGTATTCCCGGCTGGTTGGACAGTCGCTCCACTCCTGTCTGCCATCTGTTCCTTGACTTCCCGGGTCAGGCGCACCGCCTCGAGGATCTCGCCGTGGGCCGCCTCCAGGTC
>CAYFSD010000153.1:0-5365 GCA_964345705.1 uncultured Desulfohalobiaceae bacterium | reverse complement strand
GCCTTCCGCAGCGTATCCCGGCCCGAAACAATGGGCCACACCTCGTCGATGTGCTCCACGGTCTTGAGAGCCACGTTCTTCCTGAGCTCCGCTGGGATCTCCCGGAAGTCCTTGTAGTTCTTGGCCGGAAGGACCACCGTCTTGATCCCCGCGGCCGAAGCGGCCAGGATCTTCTCCTTGATCCCGCCCACGGGGAGCACGCGCCCTCTGAGGGTGATTTCGCCGGTCACCGCGACCTCGTTGCTCAGGGAAATCCCGGTCAGTGAGGAGAGCAGGGCCATGACCAGGGTCACTCCGGCGGAGGGGCCCTCCTTGGGGGTCGCTCCGGACGGCACGTGGATATGGATATCCTTCTTCTCCGCGAAATCCGCGTCCACTCCCAGGCTGTTCGCTCTGGAGCGGGCGTAGCTGAGCGCCGCCTGGGCGCTCTCCTTCATCACCTCGCCGAGCTGCCCGGTGGTGATCAACTTGCCCTTGCCGGGCATGGTGGAGACCTCCACGTGGAGAAGCTCGCCGCCCGCGGCCGTCCAGGCCAGCCCCAGGGCCACCCCGGGGAGCAGCTCCTTCTCCTTCTCCTCTTCCTGAAAGCGCGGAACACCAAGGTACTTGTGCACATTGCTGGGCAGGATCCGGAACTGCCCTTTCTCCTGGCCCTCGGCCACTTTGCGGGCCATCTTGCGGCAGATGGAGGCGAGCTCGCGCTCCAGGTTCCGCAAGCCGGCCTCCTGGGTGTAGCTGCGGATCACCGTGGAGATGGCCTTGGGAGCAATGGACACCTGATCCTCCTTCAGGCCATTCTCCCTGATCTGCCTGGGCATGATGAAACGCTGGGCGATCCGCACCTTCTCCTGCTCGGTGTATCCGGGAATCCGGATCACCTCCATACGGTCCAACAGCGCCGGTGGAATGGTATCCAGGATATTGGCCGTGCAGATGAACATCACCTTGGACAGATCGAAGGGCACATTGAGATAGTGATCCGTAAAATTGTGGTTCTGCTCCGGATCCAAAACCTCCAATAAAGCGGAGGAGGGATCGCCCCGGAAATCGGCTCCGACCTTGTCGATCTCGTCCAGCATGAACACCGGATTCCTGGTTCCGGCCTCCCGGATGCTCTGGATGATGCGACCGGGCATGGAACCGATGTAGGTCCTTCTGTGCCCCCTGATCTCGGCTTCGTCGCGCATGCCGCCCAGGGACATGCGAACGAACTTCCGGCTCAGGCTGCGCGCGATGGACTTGCCCAGTGATGTCTTGCCCACGCCGGGCGGTCCCATAAAGCAGAGAATGGGGCCCTTCATCCTGGGGTTGAGCTTGCGCACGCTCAAGTATTCCAGGATGCGCTCCTTGACCTTCTCCAGGTCATAGTGATCCGCCTCGAGGATATCCTTGGCCTTGTTGATGTCCAGCTGGTCCCTGGACTGCTTCTTCCAAGGCAGCTCCACCATCCAGTCCAGATAGTTCCGGATCACCGTGGCCTCGGAGGAGTCGGGGTGCATGCTCTCCAGCCGCTTGAACTGCTTCCGGGCCTCCTTCTTCACCTCCTTGGGCATCCCCGCCTTCTCGATGGCCTCGCGCAGCTCCTCGAACTCCTCCTCCTCGCTCTCGTCCTCGCCGAGCTCGGATTTGATAGCCTTCAATTGCTCCCGGAGAAAGAACTCCTTCTGGGCCTTGTCCATGCCCTCCTTGGCCATGTTCTGGATCTTGCTCTGCAGAGAAGCGACTTCCACTTCCTTGAGCAGCTGCTGGTTCACCATCCGCAGCCGCTCCATGGGATCGAAGCACTCCAGGATCCCCTGGGCCACCTCGGTGTTCATGCGCAGGTTGGAGGCGATGAGATCCGCCAGCTTCCCCGGATCCTCCACGCTGTTCAGCACGGTCATGATCTCGGTGGGATCCATGCCCCGCAGGGAGATGATCTTCTCCGTCTGCTCCCGGGCCGTGCGCATCTGGGCCTCTTCGTCGTTGCCGATCTCCGGGACCGCGGCCTCCTGGATGGGCTGGACAACGACCTCCGTGTAGGGATCCTCCTGCATCACCTGGTCCAAACTGGCCCGCGACAGGCCCTGCACCAGGATCTTCAGCCTGCCGTCGGGCATCTTGAGCATGCGCATGATCATGGCCACGGTGCCTACCTGATGGACATCCTCGACACCCGGATCCTCCACCTGCTCGTTCTTCTGGGTGCAGATGAAGATGTAGCGGCTGTTGTTCAGGGCGGCCTCGATGGCCTTGACCGACTTGTCCCGGGCCACGAAGAGCGGCAGGATCATGTAGTTGAACACCACGATGTCCCGCACCGCCAACAGGGGCATCCGGGTGGGGAAATCCATCTTCGAGGCCTCGGATTCCTCGTCCTCCCCGGCGATGGTGGCCTGGATGGTGATATCCTGTCCCGGGTCCTCGCTCCCGTTCTCTTGCTCATCCATGCTGTGAGCCTGCAGCCATAGCTTGTCGCTGCTCATGCCGATATCTCCTCGTCTCTAAAAGATTCGCTGCACAAGATATAAGACATATTCACCGCTCGGCAACCCCGGGAGCAGGAGGCCCCGTATGCGGCGATGTGTGTCCGAAAAATACGATTCGAGCTCAGGAGTCGCCCCCGAGGGGAAGAACCCCCTCTCCACGCAGGCTGCGATGGGTTTCCTCGGCCACCACGATGTGGTCCAGCACGCGGATTCCCAGCTCGGAGGCGACTTCCTGCAGCCTCTTGGTGAGCTCCAGGTCCTGTCCCGAGGGCGTGGGATCCCCTCCGGGATGGTTGTGCACCAGGATCAGGGCCGAGGCCTTGTATTCCAGGGCCGGGGTGAGCACCTCCCTGGCCTGGATGGGCACATGGTCCACACTGCCCCGGCGCAGCTCGTGGAAGGTGATCAAGCGGTTCTTGTTGTCCAGCAGGGCGGCCCAGAGGCTCTCAACCGCCTCGTACCCCAGCCGACGCCGAGCCGTCTCCGCCACTCGCTCCGGGCAGTCCACCCGGACCTTGGGGGCAAGCTCCTGCTGCTCCAGCCGGGCCCAGAATTCCCGCCACAAAGCCCAGAAACGCTCCAGGCCGGGCCCGAATCCGGGGACGTCGCGCAGCTCCCGCGGGTCCGCGGCGAGGACCCCCTTGAGGTTCCCGAAGCGCTCCAGCAGCTCCTTGGCCAGGGGCTTGGTGTCCCGCCTGGGCAAGGCGTAGGTCAAAAGGAGCTCGAGGATCTCGTAGTCCTCCATCTGGCTCCCGTACCTTTGGAAGCGCTCCCTGAGCCGCCTTCTGTGGCCGTGGTAGTGCGGGGCATCGCTCATTTTTCGCTTCCCGCGGAGGTCGTTGTTCCCCCTCCGGAAAAGGCCGACTCCAGGTTGGCCACGAGCATGTCCAGGGCCTGGGTTTGGCTCCACTCCCCGGACTTGACCCCAACTTCCGCTTCCAGGACATGGGACCACAAACCGCTGAGACCCGCAAGCCCCATGGAGCGGGCCAACTGAAGCTTTTCCCGCTTGACCGCCGCGGGAAGCCGCACCTCCTCGCCACAGAGGAGTTGCCACAGGATCCTGGCCTCGCGCAGGATCAGATGGAGAAAAGGCAGAAATTCCGCCGAGTCGGAGCCCATCCGTCCCTGAATCACCCGCTTCCAGACGGTGAGCCTCTCTCCCCGCTGCATGCTGCGCAGGAAGGCGAACACATCGGTCTCCGGCTCCACGCTGAGCAAACCGGCCTCTTCTTTTCCCAGCTCCCGGCTTTCCCAGACCCACAGCTCGAGCTTGTCCAGCTCGGACTTGACCAGTGCGGCGTCCAGCGGCAGCGAATACAAGGCTCTCTGCATGAATTCGGGCCGCACCCGGATCCCCCGCTGCCTGGCCCACTCCTGGATATAGCGACGCAACCCGGCCTGATCCAGACCCGAGGTCTGCCAAATCCATCCCTTGCCCTGGGCGAGCCGCCAGCAAGCAAGGCGGGAGAGGCTCGACGGGACGGGAGGCTTCTTGCCGCTCCACTCCGTTTCGATACAAAAGATAGGCCACACCTGGCGACGGTATCGGTTCAAGAGACTGTTCAGCGATTTCCAGGTAGGGGCGGCGAGCTTTTCGCAGCGCCGCAAAAGGAGGGCCGTGGTCTGTCCCGTCAGGGCGCGCTGGTGGAAATGGCTCCAGTAGGCCCGGGGCAGCTCCTCGTCCGCCCAGAAGGTCTTCATCCGGCAGCCGGGCTCGTGCCGGGCGAGCTCCTGGTGGATGTGCTCCCGGAGGAGCTCGGGATCGGGACAGAGGCAAAAGGAAAATCCCGGCCGTGTCATGGCGAAACTGCGCCTCTCCCGCTTGAGTCGGCCCCGTGGACCGCCATTTGCCCTCTCGTCTTCAAGGGGCCCCAGCACCGCGTTCGCATGGGCTTCAGAATCCCTGCGCCAGCTGGTTGGCGAGCTTTTCCGCCGCCCGGCGCACCACCTCCTGCTGGGCGCTGTCCCTTTCGGACTGCCGGGCATAGGACTCGCGGGCGGTCAGCCGCCCGGATTCCCAGACCAGGGACTGGTCCCCGCTCTGGAAAATGCGTCCCTGAAAACGGATAACCGCCTCGAAGCGCACCGTCTCCTGCTCCGCGCTCTCCAGCTTGCTCGAGCTGGTGTAGGAGAAGATTTTCACCCGGAACAAGCCCTCCGCCTCCTCGCGGGAGACCCATTCCGCGCCACCCCTCTGGGTGAACTCGTTGCGCAGGCTGGAACGGAGCCGAGGCTCCAGCTGGGACTCCGTGGTGGGATCCTGGATCTCCTCCAGATAAAGGCGCTTCATGCCCTGCGGCAGCGCCAGGGGCGCGGCGGAGCTGAAACGGTACCCGCAGCCCGAAATCACCAGCAGGACGCCGAGCGCGGCAGCGACGAGGACTCTTCTAGAGCACCACATTGACCAGCTTTCCCGGGACCACGACAACCTTCCTGATCTCCCGGCCCTCCACGTGGCGCTTCACGTTCTCCTGGGCCAGGGCCGTTTGCTTGACCTCCTCCTCGTCCGCGTCCGGGGCCACGGAAATCCTGCCTCGGACTTTGCCGTTGACCTGGACCACGATGAGCAGCTCCTCCTGCTTGAGGGCCTCGGGATCGTATTCCGGCCAGCTGGCCTGAGCCAGATGGTGGGCATATCCCGTCCGGGACCACAGCTCCTCGCAGATGTGGGGGGTCATGGGATAAAGCGCCAGCAGGGCGGTGGACCACGCGGAAGACAGCGCTGCCAGGTCGCCCTCCTCGGAGCCCAGCTCCTCTCTCTTGGAACCGATCTCGTTGACCAGCTCCATAACTCCGGCGATGGCGGTATTGAACTGGAAACGGTCCTCCATGTCCCGTGTGATCCGCTGCATGGTCCCGTGTTCCTTCCGCCGCAGGTCCCGCGCCGCTCGGGA
>CAYFSD010000152.1:0-5433 GCA_964345705.1 uncultured Desulfohalobiaceae bacterium | reverse complement strand
GCTTCATTGACGGGGACTGCCCGCGATGCTAACCAAAAAGGGGATTATCCTGTCCGGAAGATGGGGAAATCCGGCGAGCGGGCTGGCCCGCTCTCCCTCCCGAGCGGACGGTAGTTGCCTTTCGAGGAGCTGCGGCTTGGCACAAACTGGACAAGGAGGACACGAGCTATGCCTGTCAGGAGGATCGAAAAGACGACCTCGGCGTACGACTTCCCGCTTCTGATCAAGCACCTTCTGGGCAATGTGCTCAGCTACACCCCGGAGAACGAGATCGTGTACCGGGATCAGGTGCGGATGGACTACTACCAGCTCGTGGAGCGGATCCAGAGCCTGGGCCGCGTCCTGGAGTCCCTGGGGGTGGAGCAGGGGGACACCGTCGCCGTCATGGACTGGGACAGCCACCGCTATCTGGAGAGCTATTTCGCGGTGCCCATGTACGGGGCGGTGCTGCACACGATCAACGTGCGCCTTTCCGCGGAGCAGCTGATCTACACCATCAATCACGCCGAGGACAAGGTCATTCTGGTCCACTCCGATTTCCTGCCCCTCCTGGAGTCCGTGCGGGACCAGTTCGAGACCGTGGAGAAGATCGTCCTTATTGCGGATGGGGGACAGACCCGGCCGGACACCGCGCTGTCCCTGGAGGGGGAGTACGAGGAGCTTTTGGCCTCTCTGGGCGGGGCGTACGAGTTCCCCGAATTCGACGAGGAGGCCATGGCCACCCTCTTCTACACCACCGGCACCACCGGGCTGCCCAAGGGGGTCTATTTCAGTCACCGCCAGCTGGTGCTGCACACCTATTCCCTGGTCAACACCCTCAGCGGATTCCGCACCGCATTCAGCGTGGACACCGGGGACGTGTACATGCCCCTGACCCCCATGTTCCACGTCCATGCCTGGGGCATGCCCTACATGTTCACCATGATGGGGCACAAGCAGGTCTACCCAGGACGCTACGACCCGGAGATACTCCTCAAGCTCCTGGTAGGCGAGGGAGTCTCTTTCTCCCACTGCGTGCCCACCATCCTGCACATGCTGCTCAACAGCCCGGTGGTCAACGATATCGATCTTTCCAACTGGAAAGTGGTCATCGGCGGCTCGGCCCTGCCCCAGGGGCTCTGCCACAGCGCGCTCAAATACGGGATCAACGTGATCACCGCCTATGGGCTGTCCGAGACCTGCCCCCTGCTCACCGGCGCCCTGCTCAAGCCGCACATGCTCGACTGGAAGCCCGAGGACCAGGTCCCCTATCGCTGCCGCACCGGCGTGCCCGTGCCCAACGTGAACCTGCGGGTGGTGGATCCCATGGGCGATCCCTTGCCCCACGACGGCAAGAGCACGGGCGAGGTGGTGGTGCGCGCCCCCTGGCTGACGCAGGGCTACTTCAAGGATCCGGAGAAGAGCGAGGAGCTCTGGCGGGACGGCTGGCTGCACACCGGCGACGTGGGCTTTATCGACGAGCTGGGATATCTGCAGATCACGGACCGGATGAAGGACGTGATCAAGACGGGAGGGGAGTGGATCTCCTCCCTGCTGCTCGAGGACATCATCAGCCAGCACGAGGCGGTGAGCGAGGCCGCGGTCATCGGCGCTCCGGACGAGAAATGGGGCGAGCGTCCCATGGCCTGTGTGGTGTTGCGAGAAGGGTACAAGGACAAGGTGACCGAGGAGGAGCTGCGGAGCTTCTACCACAAGTTCGTGGAGGATGGGACCATCGCCAAGTACGGCGTGCCCGATCGGGTCATGATCATGGACGCCATCCCCAAGACGAGCGTGGGCAAGATGAACAAGAAGGAGCTGCGGAAGCAGCAGGCCGGGTAACCCCTTGAGTCCGCCGGGCCGGATCGCCGCCCAGGGTCTCTAGGGGATCCGGCCCGGCGAATCACTCCTCTGTCCCTTCCATGCACTGATAGATGATGTCCGCCAGGAACTTGATCTCCATGTTCAGCTCATAGCCCTTGACGATGTCCTCCAGCCCGCTGTGGCAGTTGTGGCAGGGGGCGACAAGGGTCTCCGCACCGGTCTCCCGCAGCTGGTCCGCCTTGACCCGGTTCCCGCGGACGCGCTTGGTCTTGTACGGCGACCCGCAGTTGATGACCCCGCCCCCGGCGGCGCAGCAGTAGTTGTGCTCCCGATTGGGATGCATCTCCCGGACATCGCTGCAGCAGGCATGGACCACATCCCGCAGCTTTTCGTGGACTCCCCGGCCGCGCACGATGTTGCACGGATCGTGGATGGTGACCGGCTTGTCGTGCTTCTTTGCCAGGCGGATCCTCCCCGAGGTGATAAGCTCCCAGTAGTACTCGATGGCGTGCTTCACCGGGACGGGGTACATCCACCAGCCCAGTGGACGAACTCCCACGTCATAGATGGAGCGGAAGGCGTGGCCGCACTCGGTCATGATGATCTGGTTCACCTTCAGCCGCATGGCAGTCTCGAAATGCTGCCTCTTCATGCGGGTCATCAGGGCGTCGTCCCGCACGTACATGGCCATGTCGCTGTTATCCCAGCCGTGTGTGGCCGGCACGGTCCAATCCACGCCAGCGGCGTTCAGGATGGCTGCGGCCTGATAGATGAGCTGGGGCTGAAACTTCGGCTCCGGACCGATGACAGAGAGCATGACATCGGCTCCCTCCCGTTCCAGGGGAATGCTCGCCTCGGGCATCTCGTCCTGGAGCTCCTCCTCCTGCCACTGCAGCGTGTCGATCCATTCGTCGTCCTTGACCCACATCTGGTTGCCGGTCACGGAATGGCTGTGGGCCGTGTCCTGGATGTTCTGCGGCACGAGCCCCAGCTTGAAGCAGATGCGGCGCACCACGAGCATGAGATAGGCCGTGTCAATGCCGAAGGGACAGTACATGGCGCAGCGCTTGCAAACATTGCACTCGGTGAAGGCAACCTGGGCGGCGCGCACCATGAAGGCCGGGCTCACCCGGCCCTTGTGTTTGATCATTTCCCGCAGGGTCTGCTGCACCTTTCCCACCGGGGAGTAGCTGGGATCGAAGTCGTTGGAGACGCAGAAATGGCAGGCCTGAGCGCACATCCCGCAGTTGACGCAGGCCTGGAGGTAGGCCCTGAGACGCGCTCCGGTTTCCTTGCGCAGCACCTGATTGATCGTTGTGCGGATCGTTTCCGGCTTGAGCGTATCCATGGCCAGCTGCAGGCCGATATCCTGGATGGAGCCGCTCTCGTCCGTTTTGGGCTGGAGCATGTGAGCCTCCGTTGGTGTTTGAAATGCCGCGGTCGCCTACCAGTCCTTGGCTCTGCGGATCAGCCCGAATTCGGAGCCGATATGGGCGCGCACCAATGGACCCAGAAACATGTGGCTCAGCCTGGTGAAGGGGATGGCGGCCAGCAGGATCTCGCCGGAGAGGATGTGCAGGATGAGCATTAGCTGGTATCCCCCGAATTGATGGTAGGCGATGAATCCCGTGAGGAAGGGCAGAAGGACCAGCAGGAGGATGAGCCAGTCCTGAAGGCCCGTGGTGAACCGCAGCTGCGGGGAAAAGGCGCGGCGGACGGCGAAATAGAGGCAGGCCAGGATAACCACGACGGTCAGCACATCCGCCACGCCGTCTGGCAGGGACCAATAGCTCAGCCCCCAGTTGTTTTCCAGCAGGACGATGTGGGCGCTCAGGAAAACGGGGACCAGGATGAGGCAGATGTGGAAGACGAAGGTGATCCCCGTGAGCTCCGGCTGCAGGCGCCAGCTCCTCGCCCTGAAGGGGGGCAGCCAGTTCAGGATCGAGCGCAGGGCGTACTTGAGGTGGAAATAGGCCAGGACCTCCGTGTCCCGTGTCCTCGCCAAATACAGCGAGTGGGCTAGCTTGCCCATCATGCCCAGCAGAAAGATCAAAAAGGCCGCCCAGGCCAGGGGGCCGCTGACGAACTGGTAGACCTGGTTCATGGCGTTCTCCTTGTCCGATCGACGTCCGGGTCGCGGTGCTGTCGAGTGATCCTGCCCAGATTGGCGATGGGGTGTCGCGCAGGAGGAAGAGCTCGCTGCGGCCGGCCCGGGACTGTCGAGAGCGTGTCCGTGCCGACTGGCTCCGGGGGTTATGTGAATTCTTCCGGAGTGGTGACGATCCGCTTGAGGCTCTGGCCGTCCCGGACCCGAAGCAGGATGCGTCCGCTGTCGGGGCTGAAGACCGGATCCCAGGCCATGTCGAAGTCCCTGGGATAGATCCTGTTGTCCAGGATGTAGCCGAAGCGCTTTCCGTTCTTGACCCGCGCCGCCACCTGTCCCCCGTCCGGGCTGAATACCGGGGGGAAGACCTGGTCGAACCAGTCGTTCACCGGCTTGTCGTCCACTGCGAGTTGCCACGTGGGGGAGGTGAAGCAGGATTCCGGCTGGTTGGGGCTGACCTGGGCGGAGCCAACCGCCGCGGCACGGTCGCCCTCCGGGCTGAGGCGCAGGTCCGTCAGAACGGGATAGGTCGTCTTCCAGGTCCGATCCCCGAGCCGAACAGTGAATTTCCCGAATCGCGGAGCGACGATCGCGGCGAGCCGATTTTCCGCGGCATCGGTTTTCAGGTGCCAGAGCTGACGGTACTGAGCTGGCCAGAACATTTCCCCGTTCCGGGCTACCCCCCACTGGCCGCCGGACAGGACCGGTGCGAAGACGTTTTCGTCGGCACAGATCAGGGGCTCCCATACGTTCTCGAACCGCTGCGACCAGGAGAAACCGTTCACGGCCACGGTGTAGTCCTGGTAATCCCGCCGCACGGCCGCCGCGATTTGGCCGGTTCGGGAGCTCGCTACGGGGGTCCAGGCGTTGAGGAAACACCAGGGCCAGGCCTCATCGTTGACCGCCACGGTGAACACCCTTTCCCTGAAGGCCTGGATATCGCCCTCGGACAGGGAAAGGGTCTGCACCACGCAGCAGCATATGGAGCCGTCCCCGCTCAGGGCGAAGTCCGTGGCATAGGGGTACAGCGCGTTCCAGGCCCCATGGTTGCTCACCATGCCGTACTGGCCACCCCGCTGCACCGCTGCCGCGATGACCTCCCCCGAGTCGCTGAACAGCGGATTCCAGATATAGTCGTATTCCTCGGACCAGTTGGCGTCCTCGACGCGCAAGGACCAAGCGCCCAGGCTGGAGACGAGAGCGGTGAGCCGGTTGTCCGGAGTGAAGCGCAGCATCCAGGCGTTGTCGAACTCCTCCT
The DNA here is from genome assembly GCA_964345705.1 of uncultured Desulfohalobiaceae bacterium. GTDB lineage: Bacteria > Desulfobacterota > Desulfovibrionia > Desulfovibrionales > Desulfothermaceae > JAIPDU01. The sequence continues at coordinate 268 of CAYFSD010000152.1, read as the reverse complement.
CCTGAAGCGTCCCATTGCTTCCCAACCGGTATTCCCCCTCGGGGAAGCTGAGGATATGGCCCACCCGTTCCCCATCGGGGCTGAATTGGAGCTCCACGAGTCGTTGGGCGTCCCGGAGGAGGCTTTCCAGGTCGAGAATGGCGCGTTCACCGTGAGTCCAGTCCAGATCGCGCGGCATGAGATCACTCCGATAGCATTTACAAGGACTTTTAGTAACTGTTCAGCGCATTGATCCGACCACGGGCACGGGGTTTTTTGAATCAACCGG
>CAYFSD010000151.1:0-5505 GCA_964345705.1 uncultured Desulfohalobiaceae bacterium | reverse complement strand
CCCCGGAGCCAAGGTGCTGGTCCTGGAGGATGGCGTTTTGAAAGAGGAATGCAACTATTCAGCACATTGATCCGGCGACGGGCACGGGGTTTTTAAATCAACCAGGCTTCGGCTCTGAATAGGTCCCCCTCCGGCATTCTCCTGGTTTTTCTCCCAGTGTGATCCCGGACAACACAAAGTGCCGGGCGGAAAAAAATGAGAGTAGAGCCGAGGGTTAGCTGATTCAAAAACCCCGTGCCCGTGCTCGTCGAGGCATGGGGAGACTTGTCGCAGAGGAAGCCAGGAAAGCCCGAAAGGGGCAAAGACAGGCCCGCCCTTCCCGGTGCGGCTCGAGGGGCATTGGGAGGGGCGGGTGAAGGGATTGGCGCGTGAACAGGGTCGTCTATCTGCTGGGCAAGGGAATCCGGGACCTGGGGGTGAACAAGTGGGAGCAGGGGGTCACGCTGGTGGCCCTTACCCTTCTTCTGTTCCTGGGGCTTTTGTTCCTTCTGGTGGTGTTCAATGTGCGCCAGCAGGTGGTCAGCCGGCAGGGGGAGATGAGCTTCGAGGTGTACTGGCAGGCCTCGGCGGGACCGGAGGAAGTGACAAAGCAGTGGCGGCAGTTGAGGGACAGGGATATGGTCCGCTCCCTGTCCACCTACACCCAGGGCGAGGCCCTGGAATCCCTCTCCGACGCTCTGGGCGAGGCGGATCTGGACTGGTTGAAGGGAAACAACCCCCTTCCACCCACAGCGGTGGTGCGAGTGAGCCTGCCGGAAAACGCGCCCAGGGAGAGGGTGCGGGAGCTCGTCGCGGACCTCGAGTCCCGTTCCGGTGTCCAGCGCGTCAGCGTGAACTCCGAGCAGCTGCGCCGGGCGAGCACCTGGACCCGGCTCAGCGGGAAAGCCTTCTATCCCTTTCTGGCCGGTGTGGTTTTTCTCGTGGCTCTGATCATGGGCAACACCTTCAAGCTCAACCTCTACTCCAAGCGGGAGGAGATGGAGGTCCTTAGGCTGGTGGGCGCGGGAAGGTGGTTCATTCAGCTGCCCCTGTTCGTGGGCGCGGTGGCGCAGGCCGTAACCGGCGGTCTCCTCGCCCTGGGACTGCTCAAGCTCACCCAGAGCTCTCTGAACGAGGTGCTGAACGTGGCCCCGCTATGGATCGAGCTGGAATTTTTGCCCCTGGAGCATATGGCCACCTTTTTCGGGTCGCTTCTGGGAGTGGCCGTTTTGAGCAGCTGGGTGGCCATTCGCGACTCCTAATATACTGGCAACTATTCACCTCCTTGATCCGTTCATGGGTACTGGTTTTTTTTGAATCAACTGGCCTTTGGTTCATGATCGATACACAAGGATGCTGTTGTCTGTCGCGGGAATATGATAGTCTGGAATACGTGTTGGCGCAGCTGACATGAAGGCCCTGAGAAATCGCTCTCTCCGCGGCTTGAGGGCGACCACTCACTGGCGAGAAAAAAGGAGGCCGCATGCGAAGCGATATCATGAAGTCCGGAGTGGAGAGGGGGCCGCACAGGTCACTCCTCTACGCCCTGGGCATGGACGAGCGGGAAATGCGTCAGCCCCTGATCGGGGTGGTCAATGCAGCCAACGAGATCGTGCCCGGTCACCTGCATCTGGACAATGTGGCCAAGGCGGTTAAGGACGGGGTCCGCTCGGCCGGGGGAACACCCATGGAGTTCCCGGTGATCGGGATCTGCGACGGGCTGGCCATGAATCACGCCGGCATGCGCATGAGTCTGCCCAGCCGCGAGCTCATCGCCGACTCCATCGAGGCCATGGCCACGGCCCAGCCCTTTGACGGGCTGGTGTTCATCCCCAATTGCGATAAGATCGTCCCGGCCATGCTCATGGCCATGCTCCGGCTGAATCTCCCCTCCCTCTGCGTGAGCGGCGGCCCCATGCTCGCGGGAGAGCACGAGGGCCGCACCGTGGATCTGATCAGCGTCTTCGAGGCCGTGGCCAAGACGCGGAAGGGGGAGATGTCCCGGCAAGAGCTGAGCGCCCTGGAACAGGAGGCCTGTCCCGGCTGCGGCAGCTGCTCCGGCATGTTCACCGCGAACTCCATGAACTGCCTGAGTGAGGCCCTGGGGGTTGCCCTGCCGGGAAACGGCACCATTCCGGCTGTGCACTCCCAGAGGCTGCGACTGGCCAAGGAGGCGGGGCGCAGGGTCATGGGGCTTCTGGAGGAGGAGACCACACCCGTGGACATCGTGACCTCCAAGAGCATGCACAACGCCGTGGCCCTGGACATGGCCCTGAGCGGCTCCACCAACACGGTGCTGCATCTGCCGGCCATCGCCTCGGAGGCCGGCCTGGATCTGCCCTTGGAGGCCTTTGATCGTATCAGCCGCCGGACGCCCAACCTGTGTAAGCTCTCGCCCGCGGGGAGCCATCACCTGGAGGATCTGCACCGGGCGGGCGGGGTGCCCGCGGTCCTGGCCGAGCTGGAGGGAAAGGGCCTGCTGGAGGGGGACTGCCGCACGGTTACCGGATGGAGCCTGAAAGAGAATCTGGAGCGCCTCGAGGCGCATCGACGGGACCGGGAGGTGATCCGCAGCTGCGAGGATCCCTATCACCAGGACGGGGGCATTGCCATTCTCACGGGGAACATTGCTCCCGAGGGGTGTGTGGTCAAGCAGTCTGCCGTGGCGGAGGAAATGAAGGTGCAACAGGGCACGGCGCGTGTCTTTTTCTCCGAGGCCGAGGCCGTGGAGGCCATCCTGAACGGGGAGATCCACAAGGGCGACGTGGTGGTCATCTCCTTCGAGGGGCCCAAGGGTGGTCCGGGAATGCGGGAGATGCTCGCGCCCACTTCGGCCATCGCCGGGATGGGGCTGGACCGCGAGGTGGCCCTGATCACAGACGGACGGTTCAGCGGCGGCACTCGGGGCGCCGCCATCGGACACGTCTCTCCCGAGGCCGCCGAAGGGGGCCTCCTCGGTCTGGTGCGGGACGGGGACACGATCCGCATCGATATCCCCGCCAGGCAGCTGGATGTGGAGCTGGGCCCCGAGGAGATCGAGCGTCGCAGGCAGACGTTCAGCCCGCCGCGCAAGGAGGTGGGGTCGGCCTTTCTGCGCAGATACGCGCAGCAGGCCACCTCCGCGGCCCGAGGGGCCGTGTGCAAACCCTATTGACCGCCCGGGGCTTGGAGGGAGCGTGCATCGGCAACGAATCACCGGGGGAGATCCCCGCGAGATCCCCTTTCGGCTGGAATGCCTGGAACGCGGGGGCTATCTGCTGGGCTGCGCGGAGAAGCTGTTGCTGCAGCTGATCTATGATTGGCCGCGCAGGGACAGGTCCATGCTCTTGACCGGATGCGGCGCGGGGCTCTTTCTGGAGACCATGCACACGGCCGGATTCGAGGTCGCGGCCCAGGACAGCCATCCGCACTTCGTGACCCGGGCCAGGCTGAAGCTGGGGCACGCGGTGGAGCTGCATCTGGGCGGCAGCGACCATTTGCGCTTCGCGGACAACGCCTTCGACTACGTGACCATTCTCTTTTCCCTGAACCTGACCCGAGAGCCGGATGCCGTGCTGCGCGAGGCCTACAGGGTGGGTAAAAAGGGGATCCTCATCGGGGTGCTCAACCGCTGTCCCACTCCCACAGCGGAGGAAGCGTCCCGACTGGGACTGGTATCGGGGCGTGCGGCCCTGCGCCCGCTTTCCTGGAGCCGTCTGAGGAAGATGCTCGGCAGGTGGATTCCCTACCGGGAGATCCAGGTCCGGTCCGTGCTCCCCGGCCCGCAGTCCACCTGGAAGGACGCGGCCTGGGCCAACTGCCTCAATCGTCCCTGCTATCCCGTGGACTGGGGGGCCTTTTACGCGGTGCGCGCGGATCTGCAGAGCGAATGCGGCGAGCTCCCCCTGAGGGCGCTCAGCACCAAGCCGGGAATGATTTGATCGTCGTCACAGGGGCAGGACCTCGGCGCTCTGCCCCTTCAAAAGCCCTTCCGCGTTCTCCGGGATCCTGAGCAGGGCCTCCGCCTGGAGCAGGGTGCGCAAAAGCCCTGCGGGACCCAAAACGGGCTCTGCCCTCAGCTCGCCTTCGTCGCGGAATAGCCTGACCCGGACATAGTCCTCGCGCCCCTGCTTGGAGGCGACGTTCCGCATCAGGGTGGCCCGCCTCCAGTCTCGATTTCCCTCCTGAGCGGCTTTGATTCCCCCCTGCAGGTACTCCAGAAAGGGACGCACCAGGATCATGGTCACCACCTGGGCCGAGGTGACCTGTCCGGGGAGCCCGATAACCGGCAGGTCGCCGCTCGCCGCAAGGATCGTGGGCTTGCCCGGGCTGATGGATACCCCGTGGGCCAGGAGACGGAAATTCGGCAGACGGCGCATGGCCTCCAGGGTGACGTCCCTGGTGCCGACAGAGCTCCCCCCGGACACGAGCAAAAGATCGCACTCCCCGGCTGCCTCGGAAAGCCTTTCCGCGAGCTGCTCCTCCTCGTCCGCCACGATGCCGTAGGCCACGGGCTCGGCTCCGCTTTTTCGGAGCAGACAGGAAACGGCGTAGGTGTTCACGTCCCTGATCTGGGCCTCGCGAAGAGGGCGGTCCGGAGGCACCAGCTCGTCCCCTGTGGCGATCAGCCCCACGCGCGGCCGGTGAAAGACGGGCACGGAAGGGATTCCCAGGGCGGCCAGAATACCGATACGGCCGGAATCGAGGACGGAGCGGGCGGCGACCGCGGTATCCCCGGGGGCGCAGTCCTCCCCGCGGTAGAGGATGTTCTCTCCAGGGGCCACGGAGCGGGCCACCTGCAGCGCCTTTCCCCCGAGGAGGTGGCAGTGCTCCTGCATGACCACGCTGTCCGCTCCCTCAGGGAGGCAGGATCCGGTCACCACCTCGGCGCATTGGCCCCGCTGCAGGCTGAAGCCCGGCGCGGACTGGATATCGATCCGGCCGGCAATGTCCAGGTATGCGGGCACGGCCTCGGAGGCGCCGAAGGTGTCCGCCGCGGCCATCGCGTATCCGTCCATGCAGGAGCGGGTGAAGGGGGGGATGGCTTCTTCCGCGAGGATATCCCGGGCGAGGATCCGCCCGCAGGCCTGGTCCAGGGACACGTCCTCCGTTCGCGACACAGCGGGGAATTCGCCGAGCAGGGAGCGGAAGGTGGGCACGTCGACGACGTGGAAAAACTGCTCTTTCATGGCCGTCTCGTAAGGATGCTTGCGGTTCGTGACCAGAAAAGCAAAGGTGGAGCCGATAAGTTGTTGCCAATCCCTACAGGTGAGGCCGGGGATAAAACCCAGCGTAGTCTCCACCCGCCTTGCCCTGTTGAATCCTGCCTCCGGCAGGGCAGCTACGCTGCATTCAACAGGGCGAGCCTCGCATTTTCCTGCTTGATTGCCTGCGGACCCATTCGGGAACATGGGGTGTGTGCTCAGGAGCTCGAGCGGTCCGGGGCGTCCAATCGGATCTCCACCTGCCCCGTTTCGCAACCCTTCAGGCTGGAGAGCATGCCCCGGAGGGTATTCCGGAGCAGATTGCGGACAAAGGGGTTGAGGG
>CAYFSD010000150.1:0-5521 GCA_964345705.1 uncultured Desulfohalobiaceae bacterium | reverse complement strand
TCCTCGCCCTCGAGGCGGGCCATGACCTCGGTTTCGAAGATATAAGTATAGTTCTTGTGTTCGAAGCCGAAACGAACCAGGGAATAGTCGCGGAGAAAGTCCTCGGTTTCCCGATCGGGGGAAAGATCCAGCAGGCTCATGGAGTTGCGCCCCAGACTGCTGACCAGCATCTCGCGCGCCTCTTCGCGCTCCTTACTGGGCATATAGAGATGGAGCAGGGGCCGCTGGGAGCGAGAGAACTCCTCGAGCAGCACCTCAAGACTCTTGCCCGTGATTTCCAGACCCTCCATGTCCACGGGATATTGCGCCGGGGCCCGCTCCGGGCTCCGAAAATCCTCTTCCAAATGAAAGCGATCATGGCTATCGGGTTTCCTGCGCCGCCGAAAAAGAGACATATCCGTTCCTCGATGGCCGTTTTTGGAGGCTCTTGCGTCCCCTCCACCCACGATATCCCGACATGAATGAACCAGCCAAGCAGTCCGACGGGAGCATGCAATTTCCTAGACAGTGTGTAAAGCCTTATGCGCCTCGGGTCAACAAACCTCCCGCCGCATGGAATGGATACAGCTGCGGTTTTCCCAAGCCTATTCCGATCGCACCCGGAGAAGAAGCCCCCGCCGTTCCACGACGCGCACGGATTGTCCTGCCCGGATCGGGCCCTGTCCCCTCTCCGGCCTAGCCCGCCAGGTCTCCCCACGCACCCGCACCCGGAGCTGCCCCGCTTTTGTCTGGCCCGTCACCACTCCCAACCGGCCCACGGGAGAGAGCAGGCCCTCGTCTCCGCCCGGCTCGTACGCGGGCCAGAGATAGAAGAAGAGAACCGCGTCCTTGGCGATCCAGAGGATCAGCACCCCCCAGGCCAGCCAGGCCGGCAGCACCTCGTAGCGCCACAGCAGCCACAGCACCAGGCCGGCCAGGGCCGCCGCGGGCAGCTGAAGGGCCGTATACTTACCCGCTGCGTGTCTGCTCCAGCCGCGTGGGATCATGGGATCCTCCGGATTCAAGCCGAGTGACTTATCTCGCTTGCATCGTCGGTTTTATCCATATTCCAGCAAGCTCGTGTAGGTGTTCTGGCTTAACTCAGCACAAACAGGAAAAGACACTCAGGCGAGACGTTTTTTTCGCCGAAAAGGCCCTCGAAATACGGAGAATAAACCCTTTCCCGGAGTGACTCAAGTCGATGGGAAGCCCCGTGCATGGACAGGACAGAACGGGCTTGTCATAATCCTTTTCCATGCGCTGCCCTGCTTGGGGCGCTTCACGGTAACAACAGGGCACGCGCTAACGGGGAAACCGATGAGGAGAACTGTATGGCGGGAACGAGCAGCCCGGACTATTCGGTCTATCTCGTCGCGGATCGCTCCTGCTGCCGCGAGCGCGATCTTCTGGAAGTGGTGGAGGGAGCCGTGCGGGGCGGGGCGAGCCTGGTTCAACTCCGGGAGAAGGAAGCGGGAGCGCGGGATTTCGTGCTACTGGCCCGCGGGGTGAAGCGCCTGCTCCATCCCCTGGGTGTGCCCCTCATCATCAACGACCGGGTGGACGTGGCCCTGGCCTGCGGGGCCGACGGGGTCCACGTGGGCCAGGAGGACATGGATCCTCGCGACGTCCGCCTTCTCACCGGCCCGGACTTCCTTGTGGGCCTGACGGTGCACACCCCGGAACTGGCCCGAGAGGCAAGCAATCTGCCCGTGGACTACCTGGGAGCCGGCCCGGTCTTCGGGACCTTGAGCAAGAGCGATCCCAAGCCCAGGCTCGGGGTGGACGGGCTGGCCCGCATCCGAGAGGAGACCGCCCTCCCCCTGGTGGGCATCGGCTCCATTTCCGCGGATAACGCGGCAGAGGTCATCCGGGCCGGAGCGGAGGGAGTGGCCGTCATCTCCGCAATCTGCTCCGCAACGTCCCCGGAGCGGGCGGCCGGCGAACTGCGCGAGGCGATCCGTTCCGCCCGCTCCGGATAGCGCCCTAGCCCATGCGCCGGGCCCAGACCAAATAGAGGGGATCCGAGGTGAGCAGGGAGGGGTAGTAGTTGTCCTCCTCGGGCCGCCACCAGTTGCGCAGGCTCACGGTCCGGAGCTCCCCGAACCCTCCGGCGCGACGGAGCATCTCCAGGACGTAGCCCAGGCGCTCGAATTCGTAGAGCTCGGGCCACAGGGAAATGGTCTTGGGCGGGAACCAGCGGTTGGAAAAGCTGATCCCCAGCCGACCGCCCGGCCTGAGCACCCTGGACGCATCCCGCAGAACGGCCTCGGGACGGATCATGTATTCCACGGACAGGCTGCAGAGGACGACGTCGAAGGTCCCATCCGGGAAAGGAAGCTCCGGCCGGGCGTTCACGTCGTGCACCCTATGTCCGCTCAAGGCCGAGTTGTGGTCCATCTCCTCGCTGTTCATCCCCAGGCCGGTGACCTCCAGGCCCATATCCGAAGGGAGATGGGACTCGTAGCTGCTCATCAGATCGAGCACCGTGGCCCCGGGCTCGATTCCGGCCGCATATTCCCGCTGCAACAGCTCCTCCGCCTGGCGATCGATATGCCCCACAAAGCGCGGGGCTTGATAGAATCGCGTGTCGTCGGTCTCGTCCTGCCTGTCGAAATTCAGCGGATCGGAGAAATCCGCCTGCGTGCCGCACCGCGCGGCCTGCATTCCCGGCCCCATATCCGCGGCCTGGACCATCCAGTCCGCGCAGCTCCCGCCCACATCGCCCTCTCGAGGAGCGAGATCCAGAACAGTGGCCGACACCCGGAGGGGGAACCCCTCCAGGGGATGGCCCAGATCCGCGAGCATGCCTTCCTCATTCACTTCCAGGACCCGGAAGGGATGGACGTTCTGGGGATGGATCCCGGGGACATGCTCCAAGAGTCCCTTGGGATAGAAACGCCCGACAACGGGATGGCTTCCCCGAAAGGACAGCCTGTTCACGCGAAAGGAGCGATAAGGGACTCGTCGCCTGCCGGTGGGCGCGTCCGCGGGAAGGGCCTCCCCCGGAGGATACTGCAATTCCGCCCCTTCCCCGACGCGTTTGCCCAAAAGCTCCTCCTTCAGGCCCGGGGGGAAGCAATCCCGCCAGATATTGACCTTCCGGGCCAGATACCGCTCCACGTGCGAAGCATCCTCGCTTTGCCAGGCCAGCTCCAGCCTCAGCCTGGCGAAGCTCTCCATGGTGATTTCCGTCGCCATGTGCTCTCTCCTGCTCTCCCGACATACGGGTCAATCAACTCGTATTTTCCTTAACAGCCAGCAGGGCCACGCCCAGCTGTCGCTCCAGCTCCCGGATCCTCTGCAGGGTCTCGTCATCCCGGGACAAGGGAAGGAGCCCTTCTCTACATCCTTGAGTATAGGCTTTCAATCCGGAAAAACAATGCGGGGAGACTGCGGGGACTTTCAGTGGAAAATCCCCTCAGTCGGCCAGGGTGGCCAGGTAGGCGTGCAGACTGGTGCCGGAGTCGGTGAGGCCCAGCTTGGAGCGCAGATTCCTGCGGTGATAGGCGACTGTGGAGGGCTCGATATTCAGCAGCTCGGCGATCTCCTTGCTCGTCTTCCCCTCGCGGACGAGGAAGGCGACCTGGGTTTCCTGGGGAGTGAGCATGCCCTTCAGGCTGCCCAGATGCTCCAGGAAGGAGGTGGTGATGTCCCGCAGCTGGGCCTCGACTAGGCGCAGGAGCTCCTGTCGCGTCCCCTCGTCCTCCGCCTCGCGCAGCCGATTCAGATGGGGCAGGACCAGCTCCTGAACATTGGCGGCGACCCGCTGCTCCAGGTCGGCCTTTTCCTGTCTGTACTGCCGCAGGAGCACCTTGAGCGCGGTGTTCGCCTCCTCCAGATCCCGGGACTTCCGGCGGAGCTCCTCCTCGGCCTCCTTGAGCGGGGTCACGTTCTCGTGGGTGAGCACCACCTTCGCGGGATCGGAGCCGGGAATCCGCACAGCCCGGAGAAAGAACCAGCGGTTCTGATCCGGAGAGTGGCAGGGATAGTCCGTGGCGAACTCGTGCACCTCCCCGCGGATCACGCTCCTGATCCCCCGGGCGACCTCATCGGCCTTCTCCTCCCCGTTTTCCGCCGCCCGGTCGCAGACCTCAAGATAGTTCACCTGCAGGGTGTCCGGCCGCAAAGGCAGGCCGCTGTCCCGGGCAAACTCCCGCCAGGCCCGGTTCGTGTCCAGGATGCGGCCCTCGTGATCCAGAATGGCCACATGGGCGGAGAGCGCGTCCAGGACGATGCGATCTCGGTCCGGGCCCGTGCGATACGGGGTCCCCTCCTCGAAGCCCACCCCGGATTCATGGTGATGTCCCGTTCCGGCTCGCTCTCGGCTCATACGCTCGCACCCCGCTCCTTCCGCCAGCTCAAATCCGTCAGGGCCCTACTGCAATGGTCTCTTCGCGACCGGTGACCGACAATTGACGATGAACCGTACAGGCACCGGGCAACCTCGACGATCAAAGGATACGCGGAAAGAAAATCACGGGTCAAGCCATGCTCTCGTGACGCTTATCACGTATCAATGCTTCCTGCCCGAGACAATCGACTCAATACATAGCCCCCGCATCTGGCATCTTAGCCAAAAACACGCGGGCCAGCTGGGATATTTCGTGTTGACACAGGCGTCTTGCCGGTATAATACTTTGTGAAAATTTTCTCTCAAGGAGGTACAGGCATGAACGTACTCATCTTCGGGCCCAACGGCAGCGGAAAGGGAACACAGGGCTCCCTGGTCAAGGAGCGGCACAATCTGGCCCACATCGAATCCGGAGCCATCTTCCGCAATCACATCAAACAGGGCACCGAGCTGGGACAGAAGGCCAAGGCCTATATCGATCAGGGCGAGCTGGTTCCGGACGAGATCACCATCCCCATGGTTCTGGAGACCCTGAAGAAGGAGGGCGGCAACGGCTGGCTGCTGGACGGATTCCCGCGCAACCTGACCCAGGCCAAGAAGCTCTGGGAGGCATTGCAGGAGGAGGGGATCGGCCTGGATTGCGTCATCGAGATCCAGCTGGACCGGCAGGAGGCCAAGGACCGCATCATGGGGCGCCGCCTGTGCGAGCACGATCCCAATCACCCCAACAACGTGGCCATTGACGCGATCAAGCCGGACGGTGACAAGTGCCGCGTCTGCGGCGGAGCGCTCCACGCCCGCTCCGACGACCAGGACGAGGAGGCCATCGACAAGCGCCACGGCATCTACTACGACACGGAGAACGGAACCCTCGCGGCGGCCTACTTCTTCAAGGAGCTGGCCAAGCAGGGCAAGACCCGCTACATCGAGCTGGACGGATCCAGGGACATCCAGACCATCAAGAACGACCTGCTCAACCAGCTATAAAAAAACAACGGGCCCGCCGTTTCCGGCGGGCCCGATTGATAGCCAGGGAACCGAGCCCGAGAACCCGCTATTCCTGCAGCTCCGGAATATCGCGGAAGTATTCCAGGGACTCCGGATTGCGCAGGGCGTCCTTGTTCTTCACCTCCTCGCCCTGCAGGGTCCGCTTCACCGCAAGCTCCACCTTCTTCATGTTCAGGGTGTAGG
>CAYFSD010000149.1:0-5528 GCA_964345705.1 uncultured Desulfohalobiaceae bacterium | reverse complement strand
CCGTGCCCGTGGTCGGATCAAAGTGCTGAATAGTTACAAAATATGAACACATTCATTCTATGATAATGATTATCCCTGATCAATCCCCCGCGGACAAAAAAGCAGCTCCGCCCAACACACTCCCCGTCATTCGCCCTCCCTTCCCTCCTCTTCAGTCGGGCTCCACTCGCAGACATTGGCCAGCTCGTCGATTCGGGTCCGTTCCCACAGCCGCACCCGAGTGCAGTATGCGGCGCGGCCGATGAGGTGCGCGGCCACCGGAGCGGTGAGCAGGAGGAATACGATCGCGGCCCCGGCCCTGAGCGTGGTGCTCAGCTCCCTGTAGTGGCTGGCCAGAGCCAAAAACATCAGCCCCGCTCCGAGGGTCCCGGCCTTGGTGGCCGCATGCATCCGGATGATGGTGTCCGGTAGGCGCAGCATGCCCACAGAGGCCACCAGGCAGAACATCCCTCCGGCGAGCATCAAAACCGCTGCCAGCACATCCATCAGTTCCCCTCCTCGTCCGTGTCCTCGCGTCCGCCCCGCTGCTTGGCCAATCGCTCCCGAAACCGGGCCAGGGCCACGGTCCCCAGAAAAGCGATCAGGGCGTAGGCGATGGCCACGTCCAGATAGGCCCTCTGTCCGGTGTACACGGACAGCACAGCCAGATAGGCCACGATGAGCACGGAAATCAGGTCCAGGGCCACGATCCGGTCCGCCTGATCCGGCCCGATGAAGAGCCGAACAAAGGCGATCAGCATGGCCAGGGTCAAAAGGACCAGGGTGATATGTCCCGCCGTCTGTACCAGCACACTTTCCGCGCCCATCAGCGAAATGCCTCCAAAACTCGTTTCTCGATCCGCTCCTTGATTTCCGCCCGCGCCGACTCCACATCGTCCACGAACATCACGTGCACGTACAAAGTGCTCCGGTCCTCGGAGACATCCAGGCTCAGGGTGCCCGGGGTGAGGGAGATCATGTTGGCCACCGCCATGATCTCGAAATCCGTGCGGGCGTCCAGCGGCACACCGATCACCGCCGGCCGGCTGAAATGGGTGGGAGTGACCACGTCCCAGAGCACGCGAAAGTTGGAGATCATGAGCTCCCACATGAATATCCCGGCCAGCTTGATGAGCTTGATCACGCGCACAAAGTAGCCTGTGGGGCCGAACAGGGGACGCGTGATCCACAGGGCGGCGTAGCCCACGACGAAGCCGGCTGCGAGGCCGCCCAGGCTCAGCTGGTCCATGATCACGGCAAACCCCGCGGCCAGCAGGAGATTCACCAGGAACAGATGACTCATTTGTCCCCCAGAACGGCTTGAACGTACAGCTCCGGATGCGTCAGCTCGTGCGCCGCCCGATGAGCCACTTCCAGGAAGGGGCCGGGCACCAGTCCGATGAACAGGGTCAGACAGACCAGCCCTGAGACCGGGGCGAGCATCCAGAGATCCGGGGACTGTCCGCCGCCTGTCTCCGAATCCGCTTCCGGATCGGGTTTCCAGAACGCCTCTCCCCAGATCTTGGTCATGGAGTAGGTGGTGAGCAGGCCCACCACCACCGCTGCCGCGGCCGCGCCGTAGGCACCGGACTCCAGCCCGGCCCGGACCAGGATGAGCTTGGCCCAGAACCCGGACAGAGGGGGGAATCCGGCCAGGGAGAAGGCAGAGATGAAGAAAAGGAGCGCCACATAGCGGTGGCCGTGATACAGGCCGCCGAGCCTCTTCAGCTCGAAGGAGCCGGAGATCCGCGCGGAAAGGCCGGAGATGAGGAACAGATTGGCTTTGACGATCATGTTGTGCAGGAGATAGAAGACCGCTCCGGCCAGGGCCAGGGGAGTGAACAGGGCCAGCCCCAGGACCATGTATCCCACCTGGCTGACGATGTGCACGGAGAGGATACGCCGGAACTCGTTGTTCGCCGCGGCCCCGAGAACGCCCGTGATCATGGTGACCACCCCCGCCCCCAGGAGCAGCCCGTGCGTGTACGCCACGTTGAAGAGGAAGACCAGGGAAAAGAGGCGGATCAGGGCGTAGACGCCCACCTTGGTCAGGAGCCCGGACAGGATGGCGGAAACCGCCACCGGCGGCGTGTGGTAGGACGCGGGGAGCCAGAAGAAGAGCGGGAACAGGCCCGCCTTGATCCCGAAGGCGGTCATGAAGATGGCGGCCACCGCCGCGAGCAGGGCCTGGTTGTCCACCTCCTGGACCGCCAGGTGCAGGTCGGCCAGGTTCAGGGTTCCGGTCATGCCGTAGAGCAGCCCCACTCCGGCGATAAAGAGCAGGGTGGCGAAGAGGTTGATCATCACGTATTTCACCCCGCCGTCGAGCTGCTCCTTCCTGCGGCCCAGCACCAGCAGCCCGAAGGAGGCCATGAGCATGACCTCGAACCAGACGTAGAGGTTGAACAGGTCCCCGGTGAGGAAGGCCCCGCACACGCCGCCCAGAAGGATGTGCAGCAGGGGGTGGTACCCCGCCCGCAGGAGATCGGCGTCGATCTCGGAGCGAGAGTACACGGCCACGGCGAATCCCAGAACCGCCGCAACCATAATCATGATCGCGCTCAGGTGATCCGCGGCCAGGGTGATGCCGAAGGGCGCCCTCCAGTCCCCCATCTGCATGGTCTGGATCCCGCCATGGAACACCTGGATGAACAGCGCGGAACACGCCGCCAGATGCAGGAGCGCCCCCAGAACGCTGATCCGGCCCTGCCAGAACGGTCGGTCCCGGAACCCGAGAGCGGCAGCGGCAACGGCAAAGGGCAGAATCACGGGAAGGACCACGACCAGGCTCATTCCCTTTCCTCCCCTTGTCCCGGCTCCCGGGCGGCGGCTCCGGATTGTCCGCCCCGCTCCCGGATCGCCTCCCTTGGCTCGGCCGCTCGCATGGACTCGGTGTCCACCGTGCCCAGGGACTGATAGGCCCGATAGAACAGGATGAAGACAAAGATGGACAAAGCGAACCCGATCACGATGGCGGTCAGGATCAGGGCCTGGGGCAGCGCGTTGGCCAGGGCCTGTCCCGGGACCGCGGCGTGCTCGGCGATCTGCGGCGGCTGGTTGTGCCGCAGACGGCCGGAGACGAAAATCAGCAGGTTCACCGAGTTTGTTGCCAGCACCAAACCGAAGATAAAGCGGATGAGGTTGCCCGAGAGCATGAGGTAGATGCTCGCGGCGGCGATGATCCCGCAAACAAAGGCCAGCGCTGTTTCCATATCACTCCTCTTCCAGGGAAAGGATCAGGGTCAGGATCGTGCCCAGCACGACGGCATACACCCCGATATCGAAGAAAAGAGGGGTCCCCAGGGCGGCTTCCCTGCCCCCAAAAGCCACGGTGCCCCACATGCCGGTCAGAAAGGGACTCCCCGCGAAAAGCCCGATCAGGCCGGACCCCAGAGCCAGGACCAAGCCGGCGGCGATCAGCCCGCGAGGGTCGACGCGGATGGCCCGCCTGACCGTGGCGCTGCCCTCGACCATGATGTACATGGCGAAGCCGGTGCCCGCCACCAGCGCCGCGGAAAACCCGCCGCCCGTGGCGTGATGCCCCCGGAGCAGCAGATACACGGAAAACACCAAAATCATGCTCACCAGCAGCCGCGTGGCTGTTCGCAAAATCAGGGAATGCATCAGGGCTTCCTCCCGCGCCTTTGGATCAGGGCGAATCCGGCCAGAGCGGCCGAGGCCACGACTATGATCTCTCCCAGGGTATCCAGGCTGCGGAAATCCACCAGGATCACGTTCACGATATTGCGACCGTGGGCGGCCAAATAGCTGTTCTGCTCATAGAACTTGGTGATGGAGCGATCCAGGGGCGTGGCGAGCATGGCCAGAGCCAGAGTGGTTATGAGCGCCCCGGCGCTTAGGGCCAGGGCCGCGTCAAAGCACTTCCTGCCCCGGGACTTCCCTCCAGCGCGGCCCAGACCCGGAAGACGCAGCAGGATGACGGAGACGATGATCACGGTCAGGGTCTCCACCAGGAGCTGGGTCAGGGCCAGATCCGGCGCGCCGTGGTTCAGGAAGATGATGGCGATCACCGCGCCGGCCACGCCAAGGGCGCAGACGGCCAGGAGCACGGAGCGGGTGATCACCACCGTGCATACCGAGGCCAGGAGCAGGAGAAGCAGCAGCCACTCTCTCAGGGCGAGCTCCGGCATGCCGATGGCGGGGAGCGCCCCCAGGCCGCGCGCATAGCTGAACCCCGTGAGCAGGACAAAGGTCGCAGCGACGATGGCGAAGTACCGGTGCAGGGACCCGTTCTGCAACACCCGATTCTGGAGCCTGCCCAGGGCCGCCACCCCTTCAACGGCTCTGTCGTACACCTGCGCGCCCTCCAGACCGATGGCCCGATAGGTGCGGCACACCGCCCGATTCACCCGTTTTCGGCCCAGATACAGGCCGACACCCAGGGCCAGGGTGAGCGCACTGAGCAGCAGGGGCGGGTTGATCCCGTGGAACAGCTCGAGCTTCACCCGCTCCATGTGCGGGTGGAAGGAAGCGACCGCAGGGCTCACCAGATGCCGTCCCACGAACTCGGGGATGATGCCGAAGAAAATGCCGATGCACCCCAGTGTGAGCGGGCCGCTGCACATAGTGGCGCAGGACTCGCCCCCGGGCTCGCTGTGCCTGACGGGACCGATCAGGAAGGGACCGATAAGGAAGATGCCGGCCACAGCGGTCATCAGGCCGTTGGCCAGAACCGCGGCGATCACGGTCAGATTGGGCATCATGGTTTCGGCCAGGGCCCCCTTGTACATGATCTCCTTCCCGATGAACCCGAAGAACAGGGGAAATCCGGCCATGGAAAAACACGCGGCAAAAGCGCCCAGAGCAGTGACGGGCATGGATCGGGCCAGACCGCTCAGCTCCTCCAGCTGCCGGGTCCCGGTCTGGTGATCAATGATTCCCGTGACCAAAAACAGCGCGGACTTATAGATGGCGTGCACCAGCAGAAAGGTCATGGCCGCCATGAGGGAAGGCCCGAGCTGGCCGCCCAGGAACATGGTCATGATGCCCAGGGCGGAGACCGTGGTGTAGGCCAGGATCTTTTTCAGATCCGACTGGCCCAGGGCAGTGAAGGCCCCAATGACCGCGGTCGCCCCGCCAACCAGAACAAGGGTCCCCGTCCAGGCGGGGGAGCCGGAGAGAACGGGGTGGAACCGGGCCAGCAGGTAGATGCCGGCCTTGACCATGGTTGCGGAGTGCAGGAAGGCGCTGACCGGGGTCGGTGCCGCCATGGCCTTGGGCAGCCAAAAATGGAAGGGGAATTGCGCGGACTTGGTAAAGGCTCCCAGAAACACGGTGGCCAGGATCGCTGCGTAGTAGGGATGTCCTGGCAAAGCCTCCGACATCGCCGCCATTCGCGAGATCTCGTAGGTCCCGGTAACCATCTCCAGCAGCAGGAACCCCACCAGCAGGGCCAGCCCACCGGCCCCTGTCACCAGCAGGGCCTGTCGGGCGCTTTTCCGGGACTCCGCATACTCGTGCTCGAAGCCGATGAGGAGATAGGAAAAGATGGTGGTCAGCTCCCAGAAGACGAACAGGGCCAGCACGTT
>CAYFSD010000148.1:0-5641 GCA_964345705.1 uncultured Desulfohalobiaceae bacterium | reverse complement strand
ACCTCCCCGCCATCCAGTCCATGAGGCGGTCCTGGGCGCGCAGGGCCGCCTCCCTTCGGTTCCAGCCGCTTTTTAGAAGCTCTCCCAGCCGTTTTCCCGCCTCCGTCGCGGCCTGCATGGTTTCCGGCTGCTCCACGACCCGGGGAACGATCTCCGAGCGGATTTCTACCCCCTCCCCGTGGCGCATGCGGGGCACCCCGATGCCGCAGGACTCGCCGTGGCCACAGAAGTAGCAGGGAGCCGCGCCTGTCCCTGTCACCGAGGCCACCGGCTCCACCAGGTTCTGCAGGAATAGGCCCTCGATGTCCCGCGCGGGAGGGCCGCCGTCCATCCCCCCCACACCCACGGCCACTCCGGGCTTGCCCCGGAGCAGATCCCCTTCCCTGTGACGGAACTGGAACCAGCGCTCCAGAAAGGCCCGGGTCAGGGCGTTGCATCCGGAAAAATGGTTGGGAGCGCCGATCACATAGGCTTCGGCCCGGACCAGCAGCTCGCGCAGGGAGGCCATGTCGTCCTCCAGCTTGCACACGTTGTCCCCGGTGCAGCGCAGGCAGGCCCTGCAGCCGGAAATGTCCCGTCCCCGCAGGGACAGGAGCTCGTGCTCCAGCCCGGTATGCTCCAGGATCGTGGCCACGAGGGCCGTGGTTCCCGAGAGGCTGTCCTCCCGCGGGCTCCCGGTTATGCCCAGTACGCGCATAGGCTTTTCCCGCCCTGGCTGTTTTTGGGCCATCCTAGCTCCTCGCTTGCCCGGGGGCAAGGAAGGTGTGACCGGAGAAGGCAAGATATGGTATACAGGAGATGAGATGCCTTTTCCGCCTCGAGCGAGGGCGGGAGGCCTCCTGGTCAACATGGTTTCCGCAAGGAGGGGGATATGGCACGATCCGGCGCGATCCGTTGGCTGAAGGATCTGGGAATGAACGATGTCGGGGAGGTGGGCGGCAAGAACGCCTCCCTGGGGGCGATGATCAGCGAGTTGGACCGGGAGGGGATCAGGGTCCCGGACGGGTTCGCCACCACCTCGGACACCTACTGGCGGGTCATCGAACACAATGGTTTGGATCGGGTCATTCGGGATCTGTTGAGCGATCTGGAGCAGGGCAGGAAGCAGCTCGCGGAGGTGGGCCGGGGCATCCGGACCCGGATGCAGGACCTGGTCTGGCCCGAGGACATTGAAGCCGAGATCCGCGAGGCCTATCGGGAAATGTGCCGGGAATACGGCACGGATGCCGTGGACGTTGCGGTGCGAAGCAGCGCCACGGCGGAGGACCTGCCTCAGGCCAGCTTTGCCGGGCAGCAGGAGAGCTTCCTCAATATCGCGGGGGAGAACCAGCTCCTGGAGGCCATCCGCAGCTGTTTCGCCTCCCTGTTCACGGACCGGGCCATCAGCTATCGGCAGGAGAAGGGCTTCGACCACCTCAAGGTGGCCCTTTCCGCCGGAGTGCAGAAGATGGTCCGCTCCGACCTGGCCGGCTCGGGGGTGATGTTCTCCATCGATACGGAAACCGGCTTCCCCAACACGGTGATCATCAACGCCGCCTGGGGGCTGGGGGAGAACGTGGTGCAGGGCACGGTCACCCCGGACGAATACAGGGTGTTCAAGCCGCTGCTGGACGACCACCGCTACCAGCCCATCGTGGAGAAGACCGTGGGGTTCAAGGAACGCAAGATGGTCTACGCCGAGGGCGGGACCAAGCGGACCAAGAACGTGGTCACCTCGGCCGAGGAAAAGGGCGCCTTCGTCCTCTCCGAGGAGGAAATCCTGACCCTGGCTCGTTGGGCCCGGATCGCGGAGAATCACTACGGATACGCCCTGGACATGGAATGGGCCAAGGACGGCCATTCCGGGCTGATCTTTCTGGTCCAGGCCAGGGCGGAGACGGTGCAGTCCCAGAAGGAGGCTTCCTCGCTCAAGCACTATAAGCTCAAGCAGAGCGGGGAGCAGATCCTTTCCGGCCTGAGTATCGGGGACGCCATTGCCGCAGGCCCGGTGTGTCGGATCAAGAGCGCCTCGGAGATGGAGAGGTTCCGCGAGGGCTCCATCCTGGTCACGGAGATGACCGACCCGGACTGGGTCCCGGTGATGAAGAAGGCGGCGGGGATCATCACCGACCACGGGGGCCGCACTTGCCACGCGGCCATTGTGAGCCGGGAGCTGGGTGTTCCCGCGATCGTGGGCACCAGCAGCGGCACCCAAGTGCTTCGGGACGGCAGAGAGATCACCATGTCCTGCGCCGAGGGCGAGGAGGGCCTGGTGTACGACGGGATCCTGGACTATGAGGTGAGCGAGGTGCGCATCGAGGACATCCCCGAGACCCGGACCCGGATCATGATGAACATCGGCAGCCCCACCGCGGCCTACCGCTGGTGGCGGCTGCCCTGCCAGGGCATCGGGCTGGCCCGCATGGAGTTCATCATCAACAATATCATCAAGATCCACCCCATGGCCCTTCTCTATCCCCATCTGGTCCAGGACCGGGAGGCGAGGAGCTGGATGGAGATGTTCACCCATCGCTTCGAGGACAAGGCGGAGTACTTCGTGGAACACCTCTCCCGCGGCATCGCCAAGATCGCCGCCTCCCAGCATCCCTATCCGGTCATCGTCCGCATGAGCGACTTCAAGAGCAACGAGTACGCCAACCTCATCGGCGGCGCCGCCTTCGAGGCCCAGGAGAGCAATCCCATGCTCGGCTTCCGAGGGGCTTCGCGCTACTACAGCCCGGAGTACCGCGAGGGATTCGATCTGGAATGCCGTGCGATCAAGCGGGTCCGGGACATGATGGGTTTGACCAATGTGGTGCTCATGATCCCCTTTTGCCGCACCCTGGACGAAGCGGACAAGGTGCTGGGGGTCCTGGCGGAGAACGGGCTCAGGCAGGGGGAGAACGGCCTGGAGGTCTACGTCATGTGCGAGATCCCTTCCAACGTGGCCCTGGCCGAGGAATTCGCCAAGCGATTCGACGGATTCTCCATCGGATCCAACGATCTGACTCAGCTCGTGCTCGGGGTGGATCGGGATTCGGACAAGCTGCGCCATCTCTTCGACGAGCGCAACGACGCGGTGAAGTGGTTCGTCAGCGATCTTCTGCGGCGCATCAGGGCGTCGGCTCCGGAGTGCAAGGTGGGCATCTGCGGTCAGGCGCCCAGCGACTATCCCGAATTCTCCGAGTTCCTGGTTCGGGAGGGCATCGACTCCATCTCCCTGAACCCGGACAGCGTCCTGGAGGTGAAACGGCGCGTTTCCCGGCTCGAGGCGAGCCTGTCCTGATCCTGCCGAACCGCTTCATCAGGCGGGCTGGTTTGAGCCGGACGCCTTGGGCTGATACTTGATCGCCACCAGGGTGATGTCGTCCTCCTGCCGACATCCGCTGCAGAAGCTCCGCAGGGAGTCCACGATGCCCTGGCAGATCTCTTGCGTGGTTTTCTCCGCATTCTGGGCCAGGATCGCCTGCACCCGCTCCCGGCCGAACATCTCCCGCGAGGCGTTGCGCGCCTCCCGGATGCCGTCCGTTCCCACGAGCAGGATGTCCCCGGGGTCCAGGACCAGGCTCTGTTGCCTGTCGTGGACGGCGTGGGCGGATATACCCAGGGGCATTCCGGAGCTGGGGATGTCCTCGATGCTCCCGCTCCGGGCCCGGTAGAGCAGGGCGGGCTCGTGCCCGGCGGAGATCCAGGTCAGGGTGTGGCTCTCCGGGTCGAGGACGGCGTAGAACAGGGTCAGGAACTGGTCGTCCCGCGAGTCGCGGACCAGTTGGCTGTTCAGGGTCCGGAGCAGATCCTGGAGGTCCATCCGGTACTGAATGGCATGGGCGCGGATGATCCCCCTGGCGGAGGCCATGAGAAAGGCCGCTCCCAGCCCGTGCCCGCTCACGTCCCCCACCGTGATGGCCAGTCGATTCGATCCGGGCCGTTCCACCTCAATGAAGTCGTAGTAGTCTCCGCCGGTCTCGTCGGAGTAGATGCTGGTCCCGTAGATGTCGAACCCTTCGGTCTTGGGCGCGTAACGCGGCAGGAGGTAGTTCTGGGCCTTCTTGGCCACTTCCATGGCCTGGCTCATCCGCTTGTGCTCTTCCAGCTTGGGGCCGATGTTGTTGAAGATGGTGCCCAGCTCCTGCATCTCGTCGCGGGACTGCAGATCGATCCTGGTCTGGAAGTTCCCCTGGGCGAGCTTCCTCGCGGCCCTGGTGAGCTGCATCACGGGCCTGGTTATGGAGCGGGCGCTCCAGAGGGCCAGAAGCAGGGAAAGACCGACCGCGGCCAGAAGGATCATCCCGGAGAAGAGAATGTACTGGGATGTCCTGTTCCGGATGGTTTCCTGCTCCGCTTCCGCCTGGGCCACGATCTCCTGATAGGGAAGCAGGATCAGGGGAAAGGGCTCCCCCTTCCTGTGCGCCCCGTGGGCGAGCAGTATCTCTCGGCCCTGGCGTCGGATCTTGTGCACTTCCGAGGTCCCGCTGGCGATGGTTTTGAGCAGATTGGGGTACGCGCCGATGTCGATGGTATCGAAAAGGGTCCCCCGGGGATGGTTTGTGTCCCGCCAGGTCCCCATATCCTTCCGGGTCCCCTTGGCCAGGATCTGCAGCTCGTGCCTGCCCGTGATTTCCGGCTGATAGGTAGCGAGCATGGCTGTGGCGCTCGCCTCCCAGATCGTGGCGTGCTGCAGCTCGCTGAAGGCCCTCTCGTAGGGAACGCTTATGGCCGTGACCCCGAGAAAGCGTCCCTTTGGGGTATGGATGGGCCGGGCCAGGATCTGGTTGGCGGCCTGGCTGGCCACGTTCGTGCTGACTACGCGGACGAGGTCCTCCTCTTGCTTGGCCAGACGGTACCACTTTTCCTCCCGGGGATCGTAGCCTTCCGGGAATTCGGCGTGGGCGGGATAGGTGCTCTGCACGCCCGAGGCGAGCACAGTCTGCTGCCACAGGATGTGATCCGGGTGCAGTCGGTAGATGAAGCGATAGCTTTCCGTGAGCCCGGAGACCCGGGCCAGATCCCTCGATACCTCGCTTCGGGATGTTCCCGGAGTGAGCCGGACAACCTGGTAGTCATAATTGACCCATATCTGCTGATCCTTCCGCGATCCGGTCTGGCGCATGTGCGTATAGTCCAGGCCGAGGCCCGGGAGGGGATTCCCGTCCTTGCGGAAGGCCTCGGGAAAGTGGATCGAGGGAGAGGAAGGCGGGTCCTGGGCCAGGAGGCGCTCCACCTCCCGCACCTGGGTGGTGAGGGCGCGTTCGTGGGTTCGTTTGTCCCGGTGCAGGATGGCGCTGTAGTCCTGCACGATCTTGAGCAGGAGGGCGCGTTCCTTGCGCACCAGGATCTTGCCCGTGTGTTCCGCCAGGTTGGTGCCGAACTGGGTCATGGAGGAGTGCTGGAAATAGGTCACGGAGACGAGCGGGATCACGACGAGAACGATCCCTAGCAGGGAGAATTTCTTGCGGATCTTCATTCCATGGGGTCCTTTTCGGCCGTCTCCGTTTGTTCCGGGATGGGCCGGGGCCGTGTCAGGCGTCCGGACCTTCCCGGGATTCCTCATCCCGGCGGGGAGCGAGATAGGGATTATCCGTCCGCTGCCGGAGCTCGTAGCTCAGTCCCTTGTTCAGGCTGCGGCACATGAAGAGCATGAGCACGGTGAAGGGAAGAGCGG
>CAYFSD010000147.1:2549-5650 GCA_964345705.1 uncultured Desulfohalobiaceae bacterium | reverse complement strand
ACCGGATCACCGAGCGACGCCCGGGGGACATCTCGGTCTGCTACGCGGACCCCTCACGGGCGAAACGGGAACTGGGTTGGACCGCGCACAAGGGCTTGGAGGACATGTGCCGCGACGCCTGGAACTGGCAGTCCCAGAACCCTGGAGGATACGACGGAACGGTGAGTCAGTGAGAATGATCGACATCCACTGCCACATTCTCCCCGGAATCGACGACGGTCCCGAGGATCTCGAGGAGAGCGTGGAGCTGGCCCGCATGGCTGTTGAGGAGGGCATCTACGCCTGCGCCGCCACGCCGCACTTCTATGTCGGGCTGTACACCCCGGATCAGGCAACGATCCGGGAAAAGGTTCTTCAGCTGAACGCGGCCCTCGAGGCCCGGAATATTGCCTTCCGGGTGTTCCCGGGGATGGAAGTGGCCCTGACCCCGGAAGTGATCGCCCATTTCGACGACGGCGAGCTCCTCGGGCTGAACCACACCTCCACCTTCCTGGTGGAGCCGAGCCGTCACAGCACTCCGGACACGATCCACAAGGCGTGCCATCATCTCCTGCTCCGCGGCGCGATCCCGATACTGGCGCATCCGGAAAGGAATCTCCTGCTGCAAAGGGACCCGAGCTTCCTTCTCGATTTGGTGCGCAGCGGTCTCCTCCTGCAGATCAACGCCACGAGCCTGGACCCGCTGCAACCCCGGAAAGTTTGGGACTGCGCCCGGTACCTCCTCGAGCACCGGGCTGTGCATTGCATCGCTACGGACGCCCACTCAGTGGATCATCGACCGCCGAGGCTGCGCGAGGCGGTGGAAATGGCGGAGCGCCTCCTGGGCAGCAGGGAGGAGGCCCTGGCCCTGGTGACGCGCATACCGGGGCGCCTTCTCGCGGGCAAGGAATACACCGCCCCGGAGCCTGTTGCTCCGGAGCCCCTCGAGCCGGTCTGGAAGCGGCTGCTTCCCTTCCGCCACCGGACAAGGACGGAGTAATGGCCGCCAAGAGGCTTTCCCGCATCGTTCAGGCCTTCATGGCCAAGTGGCTCTTCCTGCCCGCAATCGTCGGCCTCCTTGTCGGCTCCGCGGTCTGGATCCGCATCGAGGCCCAGGCCATTCAGAATGAGCAGGAGCGCTACGCCCGGACAGTCGCCGAGCACGTCAACACCTACCTGAAACAGAGCAGACGCTATCTCAATTTCTTCGCTCTCCTGGTGGAGGAAAAGGGCTTCGGTGCCGATCATCTCCGTTCCTTTCCCCGCTACAGCTCCACGGTCCGGACCGTCTATCTCCTCAATGCCTCGAAAGAGATTGTGGATGCCGCACCCAAGGAAGCCGAAAGAAAGGGGATCCATGAGGTCATTCGCTCCGCATCCGTACGTGACGGGCTGTACCTTACATCCGCGTACACCTCGAAATTCCACGACAAGATCGTGGTGGGCCTGGCCCGCCCCGCCTCAGGCGATCGCATGCTCCTGGCAGAGCTGGATCTTCGGAGCCTGCAGAGCTCCCTGCAAAAGCTGACCTACCAGATGGAAGGCGGAACCGCCTTTGTGACCGACGCCTCGGGCAACCTCCTGGCCCATCCCAACATGGCCCTGGTCCATCGGCAGATCAATCTGGAACAGATCGAGCCGCTGGCCAAGCTGCAAAAAGGGGAAACGGTTTCCGGCTTCCAGCAAAGGAAGGGAGCGATTCACTTCATCAGCGCCACAAACGTCAGATTCGGGGACTGGAAGGTGGGTGTGGAGCGAAAGGCCCTCCCCCTCTTCGCCCACACCCTGTGGATCATCGGCCTTTCCCTGACCGCCCTCATGGCCCTCTTTGGCACTGCCGCCTTCTTGTTTCACCGCAGGCTGCGAAGCATGGTGATCCATCCCTTGAGCCGCTTTACGGACGAGCTCGACGCACTGGAGCACGGTAACGATTCCCCGAACAAGGACCCCGAGGATCGAATCACGGGCATGGGGAGCTGCTCCGAGCTGTGGACCCTGTGGCAGCACTTCTCCTACATGCGGGAGGCAGTCAGGCAACGGGAGGCCGCGTTGCGCGCCAACGAGGAGGATCTGCGCACCACCCTTCAGTCCATCGGCGACGGGGTCGTCGTCACCGACGAGCACGGCCGGATCACCCGCATGAACCCCGCGGCCACGGAGCTCACCGGCTGGGATTTGGAGGGGGCGCGGGGCCAGGATCTCTTCGAGGTGCTCAAGCTGGTGAACACCCAGACCGGAGATGTGTGCGACAATCCCGTGCACACGGTGATCTCCACCGGCAGGAGCCAGGAGCTGGCCAACCACACGGCGCTCATCGACAGGGAGGGAAGGAAGTACCAGATCGCGGACTCCGCCTCCCCCATACGCGACGATGAGGGAAACATCACGGGAGTGGTCTTCGTCTTCCGGGACGTAACGGAAAAGTACCGCCAGGAGGAGGCGCTTCGAGAAAGCGAGCGCACCATGCAGACCCTGCTCTCCAACCTTCCCGGCCTGGCCTACAGGTGCGCCAATGAGCCGGATTGGCCCATGGAGTTCGTAAGCCGCGGATGCGAGGAGCTCCTGGAATACACACCAGAGGAGCTCGTATCCCGTGATGCCAGGGAATACGGACAGCTGATCCATCCCGAGGACGCGCCGCGCGTGGACCGCGAGGTGCAGGAGGCCTTGAGCCAGGGATCTGCCTTTGAGCTGGAATACCGCATCCGCACCAAGAGCGGGGAGGAGAGATGGGTCTGGGAAAAGGGGCGCGCCGTGGGGAGAGACGCCCACGGCAGGCAGATCCTGGAAGGCTTTGTCACCGACATCACGGAATACAAGGAGTTCCAGGAAAAGCTCAATTTCCTCAGCTTTCACGACACCCTGACCGGCCTGTACAACCGCAACTTCTTCGAGGAGGAGATGAGCCGCCTCGGAGACGGCCGCTACAGCCCGGTGGGAATCATCGTCTGCGACCTGGACGGGCTAAAATTCGTCAACGACACCCTGGGGCACCAGTCCGGGGACACCATGCTCGTGGACATCGCCCGGCTCCTGCAGACCATCTTCCGCTCCAGCGACATCGTGGCCAGGATCGGCGGGGACGAATTCGCGGTCCTGCTCACGCATTCGAGCCACAAGAT
>CAYFSD010000147.1:0-2449 GCA_964345705.1 uncultured Desulfohalobiaceae bacterium | reverse complement strand
CAGAGGGAGGGCAGCGCCAGAAGCGCGGCTGTGCACGCCCTGACCCGGGCTTTGGAGGCCAGGGACTTCATCACCGAGGGACACAGCGAGCGGCTGCAGCACCTGATGGCCGCCATGGCACGCGCCCTGAACCTGACCGAGGAGGAGGTGAACGACTTGATCCTGCTGGCCCAGTTCCACGATCTGGGCAAGGTGGGCGTCCCGGACCGGATCCTGTTCAAGCCCGGCCCCCTGACAGAGGAGGAAATGGAGGAGATGCAGAAGCACTGCGAAATCGGGCATCGCATCGCCCACTCCGTTTCCGACCTGGCCCCCATCGCGGAGTGGATCCTGAGCCACCACGAATGGTGGGACGGCAGGGGCTATCCCCGCGGGCTCAAGGGCGAGGAGATCCCCCTGCCCTGCCGGATCCTGGCCATAGCGGACGCATACGACACCATGACCAGCGAACGGCCCTACAAAGAGGCCGTGTCCGCGGATGCGGCGATCCAAGAGCTGCGGCGCTGTGCCGGCACCCAGTTCGACCCGGTCCTGGTGGAGCAGTTCGTGGCCATTCTGCACGACTTCCGGGCCGGACATGACGACGCGTGAGCTCGCATTCGGTCAAGGGGCGCGATCCACGTCCATCTCCTCCCACTCCTTCTCCGGCAGGGGGCCCTTGTCTACGCGGCAGGGAATCCCCTTGAGATCCGGGGTGCCGTATTCCCGACCGGGGCTGTCCCCGGAAGTGAGCATGTTGTAGTTGCTCCGGTCCCACGCGTACAGCGCATCCTCCCCTGCCTCGGGAAACCACCAGCCGTACGCGGCGTGCACCACCCCCGGCAGAATCCGGTCCCGAACCCTGGCTTTCTGCTCGATGCGTCCCTGGCGCGTAGCGATGATCATCCACTCTCCGTCCTCGATGCCATGCTCCCGCGCGGTCTGCGGATGGATCTCGGCGACCGGATCGGGCTCCCTGCGCCGAAGCCGGGAGAGCCATCTGTAGGAGGAATGCAGATAATACGGGCTCTTGGAGCAGGTGAGGACCAGGGGAAACTCCGGATCCGTCTCCCGGGGAAGGCCGTGGTATTCAGGCAACTCGGGAGCTCCCAGATCCCTCGCCCGAGTGAGGCGCAGCTCCACCTTCCCGCTCGGGGTCCTGAATCCCTGCTCCAGATACTTTTGTGGCCGATTCTCTCCCCGGAGGCATCCCATATCGCACAGGGAGCCGTAGTCCAGCCCGGCGGGCTCCAGAAGGTGCTCCAGCATCGCGCCGGAGTGGTCGAACCAAAGCTCTTCCGGGCTCGTGCGGCGGCCCAGACGATTGATGATCTCCAGGTCCGGGAGGCACTCCCCAGGTGGATCCACCATTTGGGGACGGGCCAGGACAAGGCCGTGCCCCAGGCCATAGTGTCCGATGTCGTCGAACTCGAACTGGGTGGCCGCGGGAAGGACCACATCCGCCACAGCCGCGGTCGGAGTGAGGTAGATATCGGACACGGCCAAAAAATCCAGCCCGGCCAGGGCGTCTTTGGTCTTTTTGCTGTCCGCGTGGGTGAGCAGGGGATTGGTCCCCTGCATAAAGGCCGCCCGAACCGGATAGGGCTCCTCCTCCAGGACCGCCCTGCGGAAGAAGGCCGGGGGAACCGTCATCAGGCCGGGAACGGTTCCGTACCGGGCGTTGAGCATCCGCTCTCTCTTATCCGGCACCAGGTCCGCGCGGACGAAATCCCCCGGCTTGCGCACCGGCGGCTCCACCGGCTGCCGATTCCCTCCGGGACGATCCAGGTTCCCGGTCAGGGCCATGAGGCAGACCAGGCACCGGATGGTGGAAAAGGCCTGTCCCGTCTGCTCCACCGGATTGCCCCAGCCCAGGGCCGCGGGGCTCGCTTCTGCGTAGAGCCTGGCCGCCGCGCGCACCTTCTCTGAAGGCACCCGGGTCACGCTTTCCGTGGCCTCGGGGGAACAGGGCCGCACCCGCTCGGCCAGCGCCTCGGCTCCCACGGTCCACTCTTCAAGGAACTCTTCATCGTATAGGCCTTCGAAGAAAGGACGTGGAGAAAGCTCATGGCCAGGGCGCAGTCCGATCCAGGCCGCGGCTGGAGCCATACCTCGGCCCGCTCCGCGAGCCGGGTCCGGCGAGGGTCCACCACGATGAGCCGCGTGCCGCGCTTGAGCTGCGAGAGCAGCGGGCCGCTGATCGCGCCCTCCTCGTTGGTGGCCGTTGCGTTGGAGCCCCACAAAAGGACCAGCTCGCTCGGCTCGGTGTAGTCCACCACCGGATAGAACCCGCAGGTGTGCCTGGCGGTGATCTCCCGCGGGGCGTGGCACACGTCCTGGACCGCAACCACATTCGCCGAGCCGAAGGCGTTGGCCAGCCGGATCAGGGCAAAATGCTCCAGTCCCTTGGGCATTCCCTGGCAGAAGGCCACGGAGTCCCCGCCGTGCCTTTCCCGGCAGCGATGCAGAT
>CAYFSD010000146.1:1313-5671 GCA_964345705.1 uncultured Desulfohalobiaceae bacterium | reverse complement strand
ACCCCGTACAACGCGGACTTCGACGGGGACCAGATGGCGGTGCACGTGCCCCTGTCCATCGAGGCGCGCGTGGAGTGCCGGGTGCTGATGATGTCCACGAACAACATCCTCTCTCCCGCGGACGGGAACCCCATCATTCTCCCCAGCCAGGATATCGTCCTGGGCCTGTACTACCTGACCCAGATCTCGCGCTTCGAGCCCGGGGAGGGCAAGGTCTTCGTCAGCCCCGAAGAGGCCCTGACCGCTTACGAGGCCGGAGTGGTCTCCCTGCACGCCAAGATCAAGGTGCGCATCGAGGGACGCTTGGTGGAGACCAGCCCCGGCCGGTTGATGGTGTGGGACATCCTGCCTCCCGAAGTGCCCTTCGATCTGGTGAACACCAATCTGGACAAGAAGGCCCTGGCCGGGTTGGTAGCCCAGACCTATCAGCTGGCGGGAACCAAGGCCACGGTCATCCTCTCCGACCAGCTCAAGGACCTGGGCTTCGAGTCCGCCACGCGGGCGGGGATCACCATCTCCGTTCAGGATCTGCGGCTTCCCCGGGAAAAGCGGGACATCCTGAACAAAGCCCAGA
The DNA here is from genome assembly GCA_964345705.1 of uncultured Desulfohalobiaceae bacterium. Taxonomy (GTDB): domain Bacteria; phylum Desulfobacterota; class Desulfovibrionia; order Desulfovibrionales; family Desulfothermaceae; genus JAIPDU01. Next base: position 5,097 of record CAYFSD010000146.1, on the reverse strand, counting down.
GCGAGACGGAAGAGGTGCACGCCCAGCACCGGGACGGCATCATTACCATGACCGAGCGCTACAATAAGGTGGTGGACGTCTGGACCAAGGCCACCAACGACGTGGCCAAGGCCATGATGAACGAGATCTCCGTGGACACGGTGTACGACGCGGAAAACGACCGGGAGATCGCCAACCCGAGCTTCAATCCGGTGTACATGATGAGCAGCTCCGGATCCCGCGGCAATGAGGACCAGATGCGTCAGCTTGCCGGGATGCGAGGGCTCATGGCCAAGCCCTCCGGAGAGATCCTGGAGACGCCCATCACCTCCTCCTTCCGCGAGGGCTTGACCGTGCTGGAATACTTCACCTCCACCCACGGAGCGCGGAAGGGCCTGGCGGACACCGCGCTCAAGACGGCCAACTCGGGGTATCTGACCCGGAGGTTGGTGGACGTGGTCCAGGATGTGATCGTGTCCGAGATGGACTGCGGAACCGTGGACGGGATCGAGATCACCAGGCAGAACAAGCCCGGAGAGCCCCAGGAGGGCCTGTACGATCGGATCCTTGGCAGGCTTCTGCTCTTCGATGTGTATCATCCCGAAACTCGGGAGCTGATCGCACCGGCCAACACCCTGCTGGACGACAAAAAGGCCCGGGAAATCGAGGACGCGGGCATCCATGCAGTGACCATCCGCTCAGTGCTGACCTGCCAGTGCGCCCGCGGCGTCTGCGCCTGCTGCTACGGCCGGGACCTGGCCCGCGGGCACTTGGTCAACGTGGGCGAGGCCGTGGGCATCATCGCCGCCCAATCCATCGGGGAGCCGGGCACCCAGCTGACCATGAGGACCTTCCACATCGGCGGGACCGCCTCCAAGGAGATCGAGCAGTCCGCGATCAACGCCAACTATGCGGGACAGATCACCTTCAACGGCGTCTCCTTGGTGGAGAACAAGAACGGCGAGCTGATGGCCATGGGCAAGAACGGCCAGGTGGGCGTGGTCGACGAGCAGGGCCAGGAGCGGGAGCGCTACACCTTGCCCGTCGGGGCCAAGCTCCATGTGAATCAGGGCTTCGAGGTGAAGCAGGGCGATCTCATCGCGGAATGGGACCCCTTCCAGGAGCCCTTTATCGCCGATGTGTCCGGTGTGGTCCGGTATACGGACATCGTGGAGGGCAAGACCTACCAGGAAAAGCTGGACGACACCACGCAGATGGCCACCAAGACCATCATCGAGTACCGCTCCACGAACTTTCGGCCCAGCATCACCATCAGCGACGAGAACGGGGAGACCAAGACCCACCCCAATAGCAGGAGCGAGGCGGTTTACTATCTGCCAGTCGGCGCCATTCTCATGGTCCGCGACGGCGACCGCATCGAGGCTGGTGACGTGATCGCCCGCAAGCCGCGCGAGAGCGCCAAGATCAAGGACATCGTGGGCGGTCTGCCGCGCGTTGCGGAGCTCTTCGAGGTGAGAAAGCCCAAGGAAATGGCCGTGATCTCCGAGACCGAGGGCACGGTGAGCTACGGCCCGGATGTGAAGGGCAAGCGCAAGATTTACGTGACTCCCGAGGCCGGAGAGCCCAAGGAATATCTTATTCCCAAGGGCAAGCACATTACGGTTCAGGAGGGCGATTTTGTCGAGGCCGGCGAGTTCCTCACCGAAGGCGCTCCCGAGCTGCACGACCTCCTTCGCATCAAGGGCGAGAAGTACCTGTCCAACTATCTGGTGGAAGAGATCCAGGATGTGTACAAATACCAGGGCGTGAACATCAACGACAAGCACGTGGAAGTCATCGTCCGCCAGATGCTGAAGAAGGTGCGCGTCACCGAGCCGGGCGAGACCCAGTTCCTTGTCGGGGAGCAGGTGGAGAAGCAGGAGTTCCTGAAGGAGAACTCCAAGGCGATCCAGCAGGGATACAAGCCGGCCAAGGCCGAGCCCATCGCCCTGGGGATCACCCAGGCCTCGCTTTCCACGGACTCCTTCATTTCCGCGGCGTCCTTTCAGGAAACAACCAAGGTCCTGACCGACGCGGCGATGCAGTCCCGGATCGACTACCTGCAGGGGCTGAAGGAGAACGTGATCGTGGGCCGCATCATCCCGGCGGGCACGGGATTTCGGCCCTACATGAACCTCGAGGCGGAGGTCCCCGAGCAGCCGGAGCAGGAGAGTCCGCTTTGGGATGCCCTGGAAGGGGTTGACGAGGCGGAGGATCAGCACTAGGAATGCCCCTCGTCCGGGCACGGTCAGAAAAGGGCGTGCCGGAAGGGGTCTTGGAGCCATACCGCCGTTGACAAGCGTAAAATATTATACTAAGTAATCTATCTTTTCGAGTCATAAACACGGAGACGACTATGCCCACGCTCAACCAGCTGATCAATAAGAAGCGGAAGAAGATGGTGAGCAGCAACAAGCGGGCGGCGCTGCAGGAGTGTCCTCAGCGGCGGGGTGTGTGCGTTCGGGTGTTCACCACGACCCCGAAAAAGCCGAACTCGGCCCTGCGGAAGGTGGCCAGGGTGCGCCTGACCAACGGGATCGAGGTCACCTCCTATATCCCGGGTGAGGGGCACAACCTGCAGGAGCACTCCGTGGTGTTGGTCCGCGGGGGCCGCGTCAAGGACTTGCCCGGTGTCCGCTATACGGTGATTCGGGGAGCGCTGGATACGGCCGGGGTTCAGAACAGGCAGCAGAGCCGGTCCAAGTACGGTGCCAAGCGGCCCAAGTAATCGAAAGGAGTGGGAAGATGTCGCGGAAAGGTCCTGTCGCAAAGCGGGATATTCTCCCGGATCCCAGATATAACAGCAAGCTCGTGGCCAAGATGATCAACCGGATCATGCGCGACGGCAAGAAGAGCCTCGCGGAGCGCATTCTGTATAACGCCATGGACGAGCTGGCCCGCAGGACGTCCGAGGACGCGCTGAAGGCCTTCGAGCAGTCTGTGGAGAACGTCAAGCCGCAGAAAGAGGTCAAGCCCCGGCGTGTGGGCGGTGCGACCTATCAGGTGCCTGTTGAGGTCGACCCGCGCAGGCAGCAGATTCTCGCCACCCGGTGGCTGATCCGGGCGGCAAGTGCCCGGTCGGAGAAGGGCATGGTCCAGAGGCTGAGCGCCGAGCTGACCGACGCCTTCAACAACCGGGGCGGAGCTATTCGGAAACGGGAAGAAACCCATCGTATGGCCCAGGCGAACAAGGCCTTCGCCCACTACCGCTGGTAAGACCTGCCCGCCGTGCTTCCGGATTTCACTGCGGCCCTGAGGTGTTCGGCGTGTGACGCCGGAGCTGAGCCGACGCGAGGCGGTGATCCGCATCGCGCAAGCGGTTAGCGGTTAACAGCGAGATGAAAGGTTCGGGACTAGCGGGTAAGACAATACATGCGAACGATGAACGCGAACTGAGGTGAATCGGCTTGGCACGACAAAAACCCATTGATAAGCAGCGCAATATAGGCTTCATGGCCCATATCGACGCCGGGAAGACGACCACGACGGAGCGGATCCTCTTTTATACCGGCGTGTCGCACAAGATCGGGGAAGTCCATGACGGCCAGGCCGTGATGGACTTCATGTCCCAGGAGCAGGATCGGGGCATCACCATTACCTCCGCGACGACAACCTGCTTTTGGAGGGACTGCCGCATCAACATCATTGATACTCCTGGGCACGTGGATTTCACCGTTGAGGTGGAGCGCTCCCTGCGAGTGCTGGACGGTGCCGTGGGCGTCTTTTGCGCTGTGGGCGGCGTGGAGCCTCAGTCGGAAACCGTGTGGCGCCAGGCGGATCGCTATCAGGTCCCGCGTATGGCCTT
>CAYFSD010000146.1:0-1213 GCA_964345705.1 uncultured Desulfohalobiaceae bacterium | reverse complement strand
GATGAAATACGCCACGGCGTGCGCATGGCCACCATCAATATCGATATCTGCCCGGTCTTTTGCGGCTCGGCGTTCAAAAACAAGGGGGTTCAGCCCCTCATGGACGCCATTGTGGATTTCCTTCCCTCTCCGGTGGATCTTCCCCCCGTACAGGGAGTTGACCCCGAATCCCGGGAGCCCAAGCAATACGAGGCCCGGGACGACGAATCCCTGAGCGCGCTGTCCTTCAAGCTCATGACCGACCCCTACGTTGGCCATCTCACCTTTCTGCGGATCTATTCCGGGCACATCGAGAGCGGCATGACCGTGATGAACTCCACGACCAAGAAGAAGGAGCGCATCGGTCGGCTGCTCAAGATGCACTCCAACAAGCGGGAGGAGATCAAGGAGGCCTACGCCGGGGATATCGTGGCCGCGGTGGGCCTTAAGAATGTCGGCACCGGGGATACGCTCTGCGACAGCAAGCATCCGGTGATTCTGGAAACCATGCAGATTCCCGAGCCGGTTATCGACGTGGCCATCGAGCCCAAGACCAAGGCGGACCGGGACGCTCTGAGCCAGGCCCTGGCCAAGCTGGCCAAAGAGGATCCGTCCTTCCGGGTGGCCACGGACGAGGAGACCGGCCAGACCATCATTTCCGGCATGGGCGAGCTGCACATCGAGATCATTGTTGACCGCCTGATCCGCGAGTTCAAGGTCGACGCCAATATAGGGCAGCCCCGGGTCGCCTATCGCGAGTCCATTACTAAGCCCGCGGGCGCGGAAAAGAAATTCGTTAAGCAGACCGGCGGCCGGGGACAGTTCGCCCATGTTATTATCGACGCGGAGCCCGGCGAGCCAGGAACAGGGTACGAGTTCACCAACAAGATCGTAGGCGGCGTGATTCCCAAGGAATATATCCCCGCAGTGGACAAAGGAATTCGGGATACGCTGCAGAACGGGATCATATCCGGCCATCCCATGATCGACGTCAAGGTGACGCTCCGGGACGGCGCCTTCCACGAAGTGGACTCCTCTGAGCAGGCCTTCTACATCGCGGGATCCATGGCCATCAAGAACGCCTGCGACAAAGCCAACCCCGTTCTGCTCGAGCCCATCATGTACGTGGAGATCCTCACTCCCGAGGACTACATGGGTGATGTGTTCGGTGACCTGAACGGCCGCAGGGGCCGAGTCCAGGGAATGGAGCCGCGTCACGGCACGCAGATTATTC
>CAYFSD010000145.1:0-5677 GCA_964345705.1 uncultured Desulfohalobiaceae bacterium | reverse complement strand
TTGCCAAGCTTTTTGTCAACCAGGTATTCCGCACGGCCATCTTGAAAACGTCCTCTGAAGGCCCCCCTTTTTTTTTGAGATCTCAAAGGAATCGTTCACCACTGTGACAAGCTGACTGATCTTGAGCTAACCCAAAAGGAACAAGAATGATTATTGGTTTGATTTTGTAAAATTCCCAAAATCTTGTTGACACTCCATCGCTATACGCTATACTAAAGGGAAAATGGAAAATCGTCTCTATAGCTGAAGCTTAAAAGCCTGTCGCAATTCCTCTCCGCTTCAGCCATTTGGACTTTCACCTGAAAAGGAGTTGATCATGCGATTCCTATTCGGCCTCGCTCTGGGGCTCCTCATACCCCTTGCTGTCAGGGCCATGAAAAGCCCTCCCAGGCCCGTGGCCCTGGAGCCGATCCGCGGAGGCCTGGCTGAAGGGAAAGCCAGGGAGCACCCTCCGGTTCAGGCCGGTAGCCCCGCCCAGAAGGCAGCTACCTCACAAAGGCCGTCGCGTCAAATCGCGTCTGGAGGCGAGCAAGCTGAATCGGGCGCCTCCAGCGAAAAAACCCAATCGAGTGCCTCCACTGGCTCCGAGCAGCCGGGAAACGAGAGGGGGTCGCAGGAGTAAGCGTCTTCTGGAATGAAGCTTCAATCGGGGACATAGTATATCGTCCCATGCACAAAACAAGGAGGGAGAGATGAATCCGTTCAAAGCCAACAATCTCACCACAGGTATCGCTGTCGGAGTCGGCTTCATGGTGCTTGCGCCCCTTGCCGGCAGGATGCTCAGCGGGGCGGGCAAGCCACTGCTCAAGGAATCCGTCAAGGGCGGGCTTTTTCTCTACGACAGGGGCCGGACGCTCCTGGCAGAGGCGAGAGAGACCGTTGAGGACATCACGGCCGAGGCCCGGTCCGAGCTCTCGCACAGCGAGCAACATCCCCCTGCCACGGCACAAAAGTAACCCCTATCAAACCGGGTGATCCCCAGTCGCAAAGGAGGACAGCATGAATCTGTTCAAGCCTTCCGGAAGCTTTGGCACCGGCTTGCTCGTGGGCGCCGGGGCCTCCATTCTCCTGCCTTTGGCTGCCAGAGTCGTGGCCGGCGCGGGCAAGCCCCTACTCAAGGAATCCATCAAGGGCGGAATCTATGTCATGGACAGAGGCAGGGAGCTGTACAACGAAACACGGAGCTCGCTCAACGAAGCGACCAGTGAAGCCAAGTCCGAGGCCTCGAGCGGGGCCCAGGAAAACGCCTCGTCCCAAACCGGGAAGTCGAGCTAAGACAAACGAATCATTGCCCTTCATGTGACGCCGGATAAGGGGCAATCAGCCTGCGTAAGCCCCAAATCCCGTTGACGAGTCAAGGAAGGCCCTGCCAAGGAAGGCCCTATGGACCTGCCGAGTGGACGGTGCGTGCATTGCATCCAGGGACGCGTGCGCGTGAGGATCCCGGGGAAACGCTCCGACGCGGCGTACTTCCAAAAGGTTGAAGCAACCTTGAGCAAGCGCTTCCCCCGGGCCGAGATCCAGGTCAATCCGATCACGGCCTCGGTGCTCTGCCAAGGTGATCGTTGCACGCTGCGGGCTGTGGCAGATGCAGCCAAGGAGACCAAGCTCTTTGAGCTGGCCGCCCCGCAGGAGCAGGTCGTCCCCCCTGCCAAACGGATTCAGCGCTCCTTTCAGGGAGCCAACGCGGCTGTTCGCCAGGCAAGCGGGAACGAGCTGGATCTGCCCACCCTTCTCTTCTTCTCTCTGGTGGGGACGGCCGTCTATCAGATCGCCCGGGGCAACTTCGGTCTGCCGCCCTGGTATACCGCATTCTGGTACGCCTTTGGGCTGTTCACCAAGTGGCTTCTGGATACGGAGGCTGACTCCTCGCCAACCTACTAATCCGCAATCGCAATCTGGACTATGAAAACCACAAAGCTCAGGCAAGCCCTGAACGACCCGTCCGTATTGCCGATTCACTCCAGTGTCCCCGGCAGAGCGCGCTTCAGGGTCGCCGGCCTAAAGGCCAATCAGTTCCTGAAGGCGCGATTGGAAGAGGAGCTGACCAGCTGTGCTGGCATTCACACGGTTGATGCCAGCACAGTCACGGGCAAGGTGCTCCTTCTCTTCGCTCCGGAGCGCGAGCACTTGTGGGCCGCCCGCGAGCTCGCCGGAGTGCTCGCCCGCGAGCTACCCCTTCCCGCTCAACAGGAAAGGGCCCCAAAAACACCCGGACCTGTAAAGGCCCCATCCGCTATTGACGAAACAGAGGAGCATGACTGGCACCGTCATGGCTTGGACCGGATTCTGCAAGAGCTATGGACCTCGGAAAAGAAGGGCCTGAGCCCCGAGGTCGCAGCGCGCCGCCTCAAGGAGCATGGCCCCAACAGGCTGCCCCAGCCGGAGGCGAAGTCCAGGCTCGGCATGTTCCTGGACCAGTTCATGTCACTTCCCGTGGCCCTGCTCGGGGCCGCCGCCGGTCTGTCCTTCCTGACCGGCGGCATTCTGGATGCCGCGGTCATCGGAGGTGTCCTCGTGGCCAACTCCTGCATCGGATTTATCACCGAGAACGCCTCGGATCGGGCCATCCAGTCCCAGCAGCGGGTCACCCCTCCTGCGGCGCGGGTCCGACGGCAGGGCAAGGTACGGGCCATCGACCAGTCGGAGATTGTTCCCGGAGATGTGCTCCTGCTCCAGCCTGGCACTTCCGTCCCGGCGGACGCCCGCATCATTCGTGCCGAAAACCTGACCGTGGAGGAGTCCAGCCTGACAGGGGAAAGCCTCCCGGTGGACAAGACGGCCAAGGCCTTGAAGAAAAAGCGCCTTCCCGTGGCCGATCGCATCAACTTGGCGTTCATGGGTACGGTGGTCACCGGGGGACAGGGAGTGGCCGTGGTCGTGGCCACGGGCCAAAAGAGCGAGCTCGGCAAGCTGCATCGGCACCTGGCCGAGGCCGAGAGCCCCAGGCCGCCCATTGAGCGGAAGCTGGCCAGAACCGGAAACCAGCTGGTCAAGCTCTGGGCGGGGGTCTGCGTCGCGGTCTTCGGGCTCGGCCTCTTTCGCGGCTATCCCCTGCTGCACATCCTGGGCATCTCCGTCTCCCTTGCCGCTGCTGCGGTCCCCGAAGGCCTCCCGGCGGCCTCCACGACAACTTTCGCCTTGGGCATGCGGCGAATGCGCAAGCAGGGCATCATGATCCGCAGGCTCCCGGCAATGGAGACCCTGGGCTCGGTGCAGACCATCTGCTTCGACAAGACCGGAACCATCACTCGCAACGAGATGGAGGTGGCCGAGATCTTCTGCGGCGGAGACCGCATCCGGAAAGAGGGGAGTCAGCTCCTGGCCGCAGATCAGCCGGTGGACCTGGAAAAACGCCCCGAGCTGCACCAGACCCTGCTCATTTGGGCCCTGTGCAGCCAAGTCAAGATCAACGGGGCCTACGGCTCGGACCTTCCGGAGCTCATCGGCTCCTCCACGGAGAACGCCCTGATCCGCCTGGCCCTGGAGCAAGGCTTCGACGTCAAGAGCCTGCGCAAGAAGCACGGTCTCATCGAGGTGCGCCACCGCTCCCAGAAGAGCCCCATCATGAGTACGCTGCACTCGGCCCCCGACGGGAGCACCCTCCACGCGGTCAAGGGGAGCCCCCTGAAGGTCCTGCAGCGCTGCGACAAGCAGATGAAGGATGGCCGGATCGTCCCCCTGACCGAGGCGGATCGGCGAGAAATCGCCGCGGAGAACGAGCGTATGGCCGGGGAGGCCTACCGGGTCCTGGGCACATCCATGCACACCCTGTCCAGCCCCAAGGACGCCGGCAGCGGAAACGGCTTTGTCTGGCTGGGTCTGGTGGGCCTGACCGATCCGCTGCGTAGCGGTGTGGCCGAAGCGATTCGTGGCTTTCACCAGGCCGGCATCCGAACGGTCATGATCACCGGGGACCAGCGGCTCACTGCGGAGAGCGTGGCGCGCAAGCTCAACCTGAGCAATAACGAGCCGCTCCGGGTCATGGACGCTGAGGAAATGAAGGACCTCGACCCCGAGGACTTCGCCCGCAAGGCGGAAAAGGTCCATGTTTTCGCCAGGGTCACCCCCTCGGACAAGCTCAAGATCGTCCAGGCCCTGCAGCGGCGCGATCACATCGTGGCCATGACCGGAGACGGGATCAACGACGGCCCGGCCCTCAAGGCGGCTGACGTGGGCATCGCCATGGGCGACGGCGGCACGGACGCGGCCAAGGACGTGGCGGACGTGGTCCTGCAGCACGACGACCTGGACACCCTGATCCAGGCCCTCCGGGACGGCCGCACCACCTACACCAACATCAGGAAGTCGGTCCATTTCTTCCTCGCCACGAACCTGAGCGAGATTATGCTCATGAGCGGGGCCCTAGCCGTCGGGATCGGTGCACCGCTCAGCTCCATGCAGCTCTTGTGGATCAACCTCATTTCGGACATCTTCCCCGGGCTGGCCCTGTCCATGGAGCCACAGGAGCCGGATGTCCTGGAACAGCCTCCCAGGGATCCCCAGGCCCCGTTGTTCAGCCGCGCCGACTACGCCAGGATGACCGCTGAGTCGGGGGTGATCACCGCCGCCAGCATGGGGGCGTACACGAGCGGGCTCCTCCGCTACGGTCCGGGGCTACAGGCCGGGGCCATGGCATTTCACTCCCTGACCCTGTCCCAGCTCGTGCACGCCTACTCCTGCCGGAGTGAATCGCGAACAGTTGTGAGCCCCAAGCGTCCCGCATCCAATCCCTGGATCCATGCCGCGGTAGGCGGATCCATAGGGGTCCATCTGCTAACCATGTTCCTGCCCGGTTTTAGAGGCTTCCTCAATCTCGCTCCGCTTGGCCTGTACGACCTCGGAATCATCCTGGCAAGCATCGTTTCCTCCTTCGGGATCAACGAGGCGTTCAAGGCGAAGCAGCCCGGCCAGGCGGCTCAGGGCCAGCTCTCCCTGCAGGGAAGAACGGAATTCACTGTGCACGCCCGCGATCTCGGCTTTCCTGCTTCCATGAAATCGAATCTCGCGGTGCAAGAGCCCTGAGATCCACCCTGGATACCATTGGGCAACCGATCTGGTTATGGAAGACCTGCTGACCCAAGCGATCAACCCCCTCTCCATGCCTGTGCTCCTGGGGCTGATCGTCTTGTGCATCGTCATCCTGTGCAAGGGCGCAGACTGGATGATCGACGGTGTGGTGGAGTTGGCCAGGATGACCGGTATTCCCAGGATCGTCGTCGGGGCGACCATCGTCTCCATCGGCACAACCCTGCCCGAATTGATGACCGGAATCTCCGCGGTCCGCAAAGGTCATCCCGATGTCATGGTGGGCAATGTGATGGGGGCGAACGTCCTGAACTGCCTATTCGTGATCGGTGCCGCGGCTACAGCCAGCTCCCTGACTGTCCCGCCAGTCTTTTATTCCTTGCACTTCGTGATCATGCTGTTCATTCTCTACTCAGTGAGGATTTTCATTGCCATGAACCAGGACGGCTATTTCAAGCAATGGCAGGGGGCATGGTTCGTAGTGATCTATCTGGGATACGTGGTAACGCAATACAGCATGCAACCGGGATGATTCGATCCTGCATGGGCTGCCGGGACGCGGCGTTCTATCAGCTCCGTCTGAGCCGATCCGGACGGATCTGATGGCGGGAGTTGAAAAGGCTGAAGAAGGCGAAGAGAGTGACGGCCA
>CAYFSD010000144.1:0-5731 GCA_964345705.1 uncultured Desulfohalobiaceae bacterium | reverse complement strand
ACATAGTCCTACGTGTATCAATCCCGTTCCACTCTAGCTCTTCCGCACACTCAGCTGCGCAAGGGAGACCTGGTCTTCTTCGACATCAAGAGGCGGGGCGAGCCCTCCCACGTGGGCCTGTACATCGGGGACGGCCGCTTCATCCACGCCTCCTCCAGCGGGAGCGAGGTCGTCACGGCCCGCCTCTCCCGATCCTATTTCCGTTCCCGGTTCCTGGGAGCGCGGACGTATCTCTAGCCTGAGGGCTCCCCGCCGGAAGCGCCCCAAAGAATAACGGCCAAGGTAAGGAGCAGGGGCAGCAGAGCGGCCGCCCCGCCGGCGAAAAAGGCCCCGCGCACGCCCTCCTCGTTGATGAACAGGGCGAAAAGGGGCGGGGAAACCGTCTGGCCCAGATAGATGAGCAGGGTGAACACAGAGAGGAAGCCGGCCCGCAGCTCGGAGGAGACCAGCCCGGCCACGGCGGCGTTGAGAACGGGCATGAGCGTGCCGAAGCCCAGACCCCAGACGAGCATCACGGGAAGAAGGGCGGCGTAGGAGCCCGTGAGCCCCATGAGGAACAGGGCGAGGCCGCATCCCGCCAGACCCGCGAACACAATGGTCTCCTCCCGAAGGACCATTCGTAGCCGTCCCGCCTGGGTGGCGGTGAGGCCCACAGTCCCCGCGGCCACGGAGATGGCTAGCCCGGCGTGCCCCGTGGTCAGGGAAAATCCGCGAACCACATGGATGGGCATGTAGACCACGATACAGTAGAGCAGGACAAAGCCCATGAAATTGCAGAAAAAGAGCCACAGGGCCCTGGGACGGGCCACCGCGGCCAGGCTTCGCCTGATGTGTCCCGGCTGTCGCTCGTGCCGCGAGGTCTCCCTGAGCTTGCCGGCGGCCAAAAGCCCCGCGGGAATGGCCAGGGCATGGATGAAGAAGGGGATGAACCAGGCCACAGTGGCCAGCACCCCGGAGACGAAGGGGATGATCGCATTGGTCAGGGACTGGGCGGTGACCCGGTAGCCCATGGCCCGGTTGCGCTCCGAGCCGCTGTAGAGATCGCCCAGCGCGGCCACCACCGTGTTCATCATCCCGCCCACGGCGATCCCCTGCAGGGCGCGCAGGAGAAGGACCAGCCAGAAGGCCCGGCTGAAGCCGATCGCAAGACCCGCCGCCCCGAAGAGCAGGGTCGAGACGACGATCACCCGCTTCCGCCCCGCCCGGTCCGCCACGACGCCCAGAAACGGCGTGGCCAGCATGGCGCAGAGGGTGTATACGCTCAGGGCCCAGCCGATGGTCTTCTGGCTCGCGCCGAGGGGCCCCATCATCTCCGGGAGGATGGGACCCACGAGGCTCCCGCCGGTCACGCCGAACACCACCACCGAGAGCAGAATGATTAAATCCGGATCCTTAAACAGGCGCACACGTCATTCCTGCGCTCTTTTCCTGACTCGGGGCGCTCACGTTTCATTGCGCACGCGCTTGCCATTGGCCTATAGCTTACCGCCAACACATAAGGAGCTATGAATTTCTTCCGGGTGCCAACAATCCACCCCGACTCAAAAGCCTGTTGAATTCTGCGGAACAGACAGGGCATTGAAAAATTTCAAGTGCAAGGCGCGAAAAAAGTTCAAGCTTGAACAGTAGTACCCCTACGTGAAAGCTTGAACTTTTTGAAGCAACGCAGCAATTGGAAGATTTTCAATGCCCTGTTCTAGTCCCGCTGCCGCACGCGCAACCCGCGATAGCGGTTCACCGCGGCGCACAGCTCCTGCTTCCTGGGCAGAGCCATGTATCCCGGGTGCTTGCCCCGGAATCCGGAGAGGACGTCCAGCCCCTGCTCCCGGATGGATTCCAGGATCGCGTCCACTGTCTCCGAGAGGCTCATCTCCCGCTTGGCACCCTCCTGGCCCAGCTTCTTGAACAGGGCGGCGATGGCCCGCGTCTGGCTCTCGTCCACCAGCTGCTCCACCTGGGACAGATCGATGGCGCTGCGGCCCACCAAAATGCTGTGCAGGCCCTTGGTCTTGATCTTGTCCCGCTCCCCCAGCTGGAAGGACTTGCGCAGGGGAACGCGGGGAGTCACCCGCTCCAGGGGCTTCTTGATCTCCGTCCTGCGCTGGGTGACGTACATCTCGGCCAGGTCCCTGGCCCGGGAGGTGACATCAAAGGGACGGTATTCCTTGAGCATGAGCACGGTGTCCGCGAGCTCGAAGTAGTCCCCGCTGCCGCCCAGAACCAGGATGGTGGAGACCCCCATTTCCGAGGACAGCTCCCGGACCCGATCGATGAAGGGGGTGATGGGCTCGTCCTCCTTGGCCACCAAGTGCTGCATCCGGCCGTCCCGGATCATGAAGTTGGTGGCGCTGGTGTCCTCGTCCAGGAGCAGCAGCCGGCTCTCCGCCTCCAAGGCCTCCATGATGTTCGCCGCCTGGGAGGTGCTCCCGCTGGCGTTGTCCGAGGCGAAGCAGGAGGTGTCCTCCCCGAAGGGGAGATCGCTGATGAAGGGCTCGATATTCACCTCGGTCACGGAGCGCCCGTCCTCGGCGCGGATCTTCACCGCGCTCTGGTCGCAGACCACGTATTCCCGGCCGTCACCGGGCACGTGGTTGTACACCCCCCGCTCCAGGGCCTTGAGCAGGGTGGACTTGCCGTGGTACCCGCCCCCAACGATCAGGGTCACCCCCTGCGGGATCCCCATGCCGGTCACCGCTCCGGAGTGGGGCAGCTCGAGGCGCACCTCCTGCTCCTGGGGCGAGACGAAGGGGATGGCCTTGTCCCGGGGCATGGGCTCGTCGCTCACCCCGCTCTTACGGGGAAGGACCGCATCGTTGCCCACGAAGGCCACCAGTCCCCTGCCGGCCAGCTCTCCGCGCAGGACCTCCTGGTCCTCGCAGATCTGGATGTGGCGCCAGACCCGGTCCCGCTCCAGGCTGGAGAGCAGAAGGGAATGGTCCACCATCTCCGGCAGGTCCCGGAGCAATATCTGCTCCGCCTTGCGGCCCAGAATGCTCCGCCCCTTGGCGGGGAGCCCCACCGTGATCCGGGCCTCCACCCGTTCGGGAGTGACTTGCATCGCCGTCCGCTCCAGGATCTCCTGCCCCGGACGGTCGATGCCCAGGTCGCGGCTCTGGCTCCGGGAACAGGCCCCGCGGAAGCAGCGGGTCAGATAGTCCTCCAGGGCCACGCGCCGCACCCGATTGGAGAACATCTCCTCCGGGAAGCCGGCCCGGGACTGCGGGAGGCTGACCCGCATCTTGCTCGGAGGGGCGTAGGGATCGCTCTGCACGTTGTCCACGTGCAATACGAACCCGCCCAGGTCGTAGTCCCCCTGCAGATCCTTGTACGCCTTGTATCCCTTGCCGTCGATCCGCTTGAGCGTGCTCCTGAGATCGTCGCTCTTCAGCATGGTCGCTCTGCTCCTTCCTGGTTTGCGGCTCATTCTCTGCTTGTTCCCGCACGGGGCTTTGGTGTATGAGGGCTCCACGCCACACAACCCCGGGCCCCGGACCCGAGACTGCATAAGCTGGAGCGGATATGCAAGCCGGCACCTTTTCCCTTGAAGCAACGGACGGCGCGGCGCGGCGCGGAGTGCTGCACACGGCCCGCGGGCCGATTCGGACCCCCATGTTCATGCCCGTGGGCACCGCGGGAAGCGTCAAGAGCCTTTCTCCCCTGGATCTGGAGCACATCGGGGCGGAAGTCATCCTGGGCAACACCTACCATCTCTACCTGCGCCCCGGGGACGAGCTCCTGGCCCGGCTGGGCGGGCTGCACGCCTTCTCCGCCTGGCACGGCCCCATCCTCACCGACAGCGGCGGTTTCCAGGTCTTCTCCCTCTCCGCCCTGCGGCAGGTGAGCGAGGACGGGGTGGCCTTCTCCTCGCACATCGACGGGTCCAAGCACTTCTTCACCCCAGAGGGCGTGATCCGCATCCAGGAGAACATCGGCTCGGACATCATGATGGTCCTGGACGAGTGCGTGGCCTACGGCACGGATTTCGAGCGGACCCGGATGGCCATGGACCGGACCGCCCGCTGGGCGGAGCGCTCCCTGCGGGCCCGGCCCCATCCCACGGACCAGCTCCTCTTCGGCATCGTGCAGGGCGGATTCGATCCCGGGCTGCGGGAACACAGCGCCCGCCAGATCCGCGACCTCCCCTTCGACGGGTACGCCATCGGCGGCCTGAGCGTGGGCGAGCCCAAGCCCCTGCTCTGGGACATGCTCGCGCGCACCGCCCCGCTATTGCCCCGGGATCGACCGCGCTACCTCATGGGCGTGGGCAAGCCCTTGGACATTCTGCGGGCCATCGAGCTGGGCGTGGATCTGTTCGACTGCGTCCTGCCCACCCGGAACGCCCGCAACGGGACCCTGTACACCTCGCAGGGCAAGGTCACCATCAAGCAGGCCCGCTACCGCGAGGACACGAGTCCCCTGGACCCGGAGTGCTCCTGCTACACCTGCCGCACCTTCTCCCGGGCCTACCTGCGCCATCTCTACATCTCAAGGGAGCTTCTGGCCTACCGCCTGAACACCCTGCACAACCTGGCCTTCTATCTGGATCTCGTCCGCGGGGCCCGGGAGGCGATCAGCCGGGGCGAGCTCAGGGAATACACCGCGGCGTACCAGGCTGTTTTTCCCGAGGACTCCGACGAGGAGGAGCAGGGCCCCTCCGCCCCATAAAAAAGGGACGCGCCGGAGCGCGTCCCTTTCCCAGCCGAGTCGCCCGCCCGTCGAGCGCCCCGCTTATTGCGTCTTGTGCGTGTGCTCTTCCTTGCGCAGGTGCTGCACCAGGGGCATGGTGTCGTTCTTGCCGCGGAAGATCTCCTCCTTGCCCACATTGACCAGGGCGGCGGGCAGCACATCGTCCATGTGCTCCACTTCCGTGATCTGCAGATCCTTGAGGATGGCCTGGGGCACTTCCTTAAGGTCCTTGCTGTTCTCCTTGGGGATGATCACCCGGCTGATGTGCCCCCTGTGCGCGGCCAGCAGCTTCTCCCTGAGCCCTCCGATGGGCAGCACCCGGCCGCGCAGGGTGATCTCCCCGGTCATGGCGATGCTGTTGTCCACGGGCATGTTGAGCAGGGAGGAGACCAGGGAGGTGGCCATGGTGATCCCCGCGGACGGCCCGTCCTTGGGCGTGGCCCCCTCCGGGATGTGCACGTGCACGTCGATCTCCTTGTAGAACTCGGGGCGCAGCCCGAAGAGCCCGGAACGGGAGCGAACGTAGCTGAGCGCCGCCCGCGCGGACTCCTGCATCACGTCCCCGATCTTGCCCGTGACCTCGATCTTGCCCGTGCCGTTCATCAGGGCCACCTCGATCATGAGCAGCTCACCGCCGAGCTCGGTCCAGGCCATGCCGGTGCCCAGACCGACCTGGGGCTCCTGCTCCCGCTCGCCGTAGCGGTAGCGGGGCACCCCGAGATAGCCCGGAACGCTCTTCTTGGTCACCTGGACCTTCTGCCGGTCCTCCTTATTCTGGACGAAGCGGCGAACCACCTTGCGGCAGATGGTGGCCAGCTCCCGCTCCAGGTTCCGTACCCCGGCCTCTCGGGTGTAGCGGCGCATGACCTCGCTGATCGCCCCCTCGGAGACGTGGATGTTCTCCTCGCTGAGACCGTGCTTTGCAATCTGTTTGGGCAGCAGGAATTTCTGCGCGATCTGCAGCTTGTCCGTCTCCAGGTATCCGGGGAGCTCGATCACCTCCATGCGGTCCCGCAGGGCCCAGGGAATGGTCTGCAGGGTGTTC
>CAYFSD010000143.1:0-5739 GCA_964345705.1 uncultured Desulfohalobiaceae bacterium | reverse complement strand
CCCCTTCTTCTTCCTGGGGCCTCGTTTCCTCGGCTTCCTTTTCTTCTTGCCTGTCTCCGGGTTCTCTTCCACTGTCTCCGGTTCCCTGTTGCCAGCCCCTTCTTCTCTGTCCCCCGTTCTCTGTCCGCTGTCCTCCGGTTCGCGCAGCTCCAGGTCGATCTCCTGCCTGGAGAGGTTGACGTCGGTCAGCCGAACTTCCACTTCCTGGCCCATGCTGAACATTTTGCCCGTGTTCCGTCCGATGAGGCAGTGCTCCGAGGACCAGTACACATAGTAGTCGTCCGTGATGGTGGACAGCCGGACCAGCCCGTCCGCCATGACCTCCTTCAGCTCCACCCAGAACCCGAAGTCGGTCACGGCATTGATCAGCCCGGTGAAGGACTCACCGATTTTGTCCTGAAGGAAGATGACCGTGAGCCGCTTGTGGATCTCCCGTTCCGCGGCCATCCCGGTGCGCTCCTGTACGCTCAGGTGGTCCGCCAGCTTGTAGAGCTTCTTGCGACCGGGGCTGGGGGTCTCCGTCAGCCCCAGGGCGCGCTTGAGCACCCTGTGCAGGATCAGGTCCGCGTAGCGACGGATGGGAGAGGTGAAGTGGCTGTAGCAGGGCGAGGCCAGGCCGAAATGGCCCTGGTTCTGGGGGTAGTAGGAGGCCTGCATCATGGAGCGGATGAGGAGCCGGTTGACCAGGAACTCGTATCCGGTTCCCTCCACCTGCTCCAGGAGCCGCTGCAGGCTGGCCGCGTCCGTGTCTTCCGGGACGAGCTCGGCCACCGAGGTCTTGCGCAGGAGCTTGAACAGGGCCTCGAGCTTGTCCTGGTTGGGCTCGGGATGGATGCGATAGAGCAGGGGCAGCTTATTCCGGTCCAGGAAGCCGGCTACCGCCTCGTTGGCCGCGATCATGAACTCCTCCACGATCTGGTGCCCGAAGTGCCTGGCCTTGGGCTGGATGTCCACCGCCACCTGCTGCGGATTGAAATGGATCTCCGGCTCCGGGAGGTCGAAATCCAGGGATCCCCTGCGCTTCCTGTGCCCGTTGAGCAGCCTGGCCAGGGCCTCGGCCGTGCGGAGCATGGGATAGACCTCGCCCATGCGCTCCTGCTCCGCGGGGTCCTTGTCCAGGATGGCCTGCTTGACCTGGCTGTAGGTCAGCCTGGCCTTGCTCTGGATCACCGCGGAGAAGAAGTCCTCGCCCACGGGCTCCCCCTGGCTGTTGAAATCGATCCGCGCGGTCATCACCAGCCTGTCCGCGTGGGGATTGAGGCTGCACAGGCCGTTGGAAAGGGTGGTGGGGAACATGGGCTCCACGGAATTGGGGAAGTAGAAGGAGTTGCTCCGCTTGCGGGCCTCCTGGTCCAGCTGGTCCCCTGGCTCCACGTAGTGGCTCACGTCGGCGATGGCCACGTAGAGCACGTATCCCTGCCGCGTCTGCTCCACGCAGATGGCGTCGTCGAAGTCCTTGGCCGAGGCGCCGTCGATGGTGACGAAGAGGCGCTCCCGCAGGTCGTGCCTGGAGCCCACCTCCTCGGGGTCGGGGTGCTCGGGGAGCGCCTCCGCGGCGGCGAGGACGTTCTTGGGGAAGGATCTGGGGATGTCCTTGAGGATCTTGACCACTTCCTCCTGGACCCCGGTTTCCTCCTCCGGGCCCAGGATTTCCCGGCACTTGCCCTTCCACAGGTGCTTGTCCAGCCTTTCCACAGGCTCCACGGCCACCACGGTGCCGGGCGCGACGTCGGACAGGGCCTGGCTCTCCTCGATGAGGAAGTCCTGGGAGAACTTGGGATCCACCGGCTGAGCGAAGTGCATCCCCTTGCCCACCTGCTTCTCGATCCGGACGGGGACGCGGTTCAGGCGACGCTTCAGGATGCGGACGATCCGGCCTTCGAAATTCTTTTTTTCCTTCCGGCCCCCGGGGATGAGGGCCACAAGCACCTGATCCCCGTTCCAGGCCTCGCCGATGTTGTGCGGCGGGATGAAGATGTCCTTGCGTCGCCTGTCCTCGGGGCGAACAAATCCCACGTGGGAGCGCTGGATCTCCAGGGTGCCCCGCAGGAGGTCCATCTTGTCCACCAGGCCGTAGGCCTTGCCCCCGATGTTGATCAGCTTGCCGTTTTCCTCCAGCTCGTCCAGAATGTTTCTGACGGTTTGCTTTTCAGCATCGTCCGGCTGGAGGTTCTTGTAGATGTCCTTGATCGCGAGGGGGCTGGAATACCTGTGAAAGAGGTCCAGGACCTTCTTTTTGCTGATTTTGGATTGCTTTTGGGTCTTCTTCTTTCTCGCCATGGGATGTTCGTCCTCGCACTAGAAATGGAAAGGGGAATGGATCGACTGAAAGCCCGTCAGCGGTCAGGGCGTCGTTCCGTTTGGAAAGCAAATCATGCATCAAGCATAAAATAATTACTATACCTTGATCTCATAGTAAGGTCAAATGATCCGTGCGCCGCAGAGCGGGTTTCCGGTTCCGGCATGTCTTGCCAGGGAAAATGATTTCTACTATGTATAGGGTAAAGACAGTTCATTCCATCCAAAGGGAATGGGTTTAAAAACAGGAGGATGAGGGCATGGACAAGATATTGCGCGTGGACGTCAGCGGAGACAGACCGAGCTCCGCTGAGGAGCCGCTCGGCGACTACGCCGGCCTGGGGGGCAGGGGGTTGACCTCGACCATGGTGAGCCGGGAGGTCCCGGCGGACTGCCATCCCCTGGGGCCGGAGAACAAGCTGGTCATCGCCCCGGGGCTTTTGAGCGGCAGCGCCGCGGTGAACGCGGGCCGGCTGTCCGTGGGCTGCAAGAGCCCCCTCACCGGCGGGATCAAGGAGGCCAACTCCGGCGGTCAGGGGCCGAACGTGCTGGCCCGCCTGGGGTACGCCGCCATCGTCCTCGAGGGCGAGCGCCAGGGGGACGAGCTGTATGTGCTGCGCATTGGCGCGAACGGGGTGAGCCTCGACAAAGCCCCGGAGCTCAGGATGCTCACCAACTATCAGCTCATGGAGCGCCTGCAGGAGGAATACGGCAAGAACGGGGCCATGATCAGCATCGGAACGGCCGGGGAGATGCGTCTGGCCAACTCCACCGTCGCGGTGACCGACCCCGAGGGCCGGCCCACCCGGCACGCCGGGCGCGGCGGCGTGGGCGCGGTGATGGGTTCCAAGGGGATCAAGGCCATCATCCTGGACGGCGCGGACACCTCCATGCGCAGGCCGCAGGACGCGGAGGCCTTCAAGGACGCGAATAAGCGCTTCGGCGAGGGGCTGCGCCGCCACCCGGTCACCGGCCAGGGCTTGGCCGCGTACGGGACGAACGTGCTGACCAATATCATCAACGAGGCCGGGGCCTATCCCACGTACAACTTCCGCACCGGGCAATACAAGGACGCGGAGAAAATCAGCGGGGAGTCCCAGGCCGAGCTGGAGAAGAGCCGGGGTGGCAAGACCAGCCATGGCTGCCATCGCGGCTGCATGATGCAGTGCTCCGGGGAGTTCGTGGACAAGGACGGCCACTACGTGAGCAAGCAGCCGGAATACGAGACCGTCTGGGCCCACGGGGGAAACTGCGGGATCAGCGACCTGGACGCCATCGCCCGCCTGGACTACCTGAACGACGACTACGGGCTGGACACCATCGAGATGGGGGCCACCGTGGGGGTGGCCATGGAGGCCGGCCTCCTGGAGTTCGGCGACGCGGAGGGGGCCATCAACCTGGTCCGCGAGGTGGGCCGGGGCACGCCCCTGGGCCGCATCCTGGGCAGCGGCACGGCGGCCACGGCCAAGGCCTACGGGATGGAGCGGGCCCCGGTGGTCAAGAACCAGGCCATGCCGGCGTACGATCCCCGGGCGGTCAAGGGCATCGGGGTAACCTACGCCACCTCCCCCATGGGTGCGGACCACACCGCTGGCTATGCGGTGACCGCGAACATCATGAAGGTGGGCGGGGAGGTGGATCCCCTGAGCACCGAGGGCCAGGTCCAGCTGTCCCGCGACCTGCAGATCGCCACAGCGGCCCTGGACTCCACGGGGTTCTGCCTGTTCATCGCCTTCGCCATCCTGGATCAGCCGGACACCTTCCAGGCCATGATCGACATGATCAATGCCTTCCACGGCCTGCAGATGAGCGCGGACGACGTGACGAAGCTGGGCAAGACCGTCCTGGAGCGGGAGCGGGACTTCAACACCCGGGCCGGCTTCACCGCGATGGACGACCGGCTGCCCCGCTATTTCCGGCGCGAGGCCCTGGACCCGCACAAGGCCGTGTTCGACGTTTCGGACCAAGACCTGGACCAGGTCTTTGGCTCCTGAATCCCTCATAGGGGCTTTTGATCCCTCCATGCGGGGACGGGCCCGGCCCGTCCCCATATTCTCCCCGAGCCATCCGCCATGCCGCACACCGTCCTGCTCGATCTGGAAAGCGACAGGGTGCCCCTGCTGTATTCCCTCCTGCGCCGCGGCTTTATGATCCGGGTCCAGGCGGGGACGCCGTTGCGCACCATATTGACCCGCGATCTGGGATTCTCCGGGGAGCATGATCTGGAGGGGATCCAGACGATCCTTCTCGACGGTGCCCCGGTGGACGATCTCCAGACGCCGCTGCCCCGGGGGAGCTCCACTCTGGCCCTCTCCGCGGCCATGCCCGGGCTTCTGGGGGCGTGTCTCCGAAGGGAAGGGGCGTACGCCGGATTGCGCGGCTCCATCACCCACTCCGCGAGCGGCGGAGCCGGCGGTGACGGGACGCAGGACCTGCGGATCAGGCTGTACAATGTCCTGGCCGAGCAGTGGGGTCCGCGTTTCCTGGTGCGCGGCATCAGGGTCGAGGCGGCCGAGTTGGGGGATCTGGCGCGGCGACGGATGCCCGAGCTGCGCCGGGCCCTGCGGGAGGTCCGGGTTGACGGCTTCTCCGTCTCCCCGGAGGCCCTCGCGGATTGGCTCGAGCAGAGGGCGGAGGACGAGTCGGTCGAGCTGCGGCTTCAGCGGGAGTGAGGCGCTGGAATTCACTCCCCGGGCTCGATCCACTCCCCCATGTCCTTATACGGCTTGCACCGGGAGATGAGCTCCCGTTTCCGGTCTGTGAAGCGCTTTTTCATGTTCCGGAGCCAGTCGGCGTGGTGGAGGGCGGTCTCGGGGTCGGTGAAGATTTCGTGCTCCCCTTGCCGGATGGCGAAGGAGACGCCCCCGTCCGGGGCGGTCCGGACCTCGCCCTCGTTGCTGCAGAGCATGCAGCGCACCCTGGCGGGGGAGAGGAAACGAAAGGTGTCCCCGCCGCAGACAGCGCAGAAGCCGTCGCGCTCCCTCTCCTGTCCCTGGAGGGCGGCGGCGAATTCCCCGATTCGCTTCAGGTTGCCCCCGTCCTGCAGGACCTCGCCCGGCAGGGCCCCGTAGAAGACCCCGCTGGCACGGATGTCCGCCAGAAGGCACTTGAGGAAGCTTTCCACCCCGAGCTTGGCGTAGCCCTCCTTGCCGGGGATGCCCGCGAGGACGGCACCCAGCGCGGGCTTGCCCCACAGGGCCTCGGCCCGGCCGTAGAAACAAAGGCCCCTGTCCAGCAGATTCTTCAGTGCCGCCGCCGGGCCGAGGAAATAGGTGGGAGCGGCGACAACCAGGGCGTCCGCCTCGCACAGGGCGTCGAGCACGAGGGGCAGGTCGTCGTCGAGGCGGCATACGCCGTCCTCCAGACAGGCATAGCAGGCGTTGCAGGGGCGGATGCGGAATCGGGGCAGCCGGAGGAGCTTGAGGCGGTGGGCCGTGGTGA
>CAYFSD010000142.1:0-5758 GCA_964345705.1 uncultured Desulfohalobiaceae bacterium | reverse complement strand
GGCGGGCTGGGCGTCAGCCTGGTCATCTGGTACGGCGGGAGCCAGGTCATTGCCGGGAGCTCCACTCCGGGGAGCTTCTTCTCCTTCCTCACGGCCCTGATGTTGCTCTATGCCCCCATCAAGCAGATCAGCAAGGCCAACATGAGCATTCAGAATGCCCTGGCCGGGGCGGAGCGTGTCTTCGACCTGCTGGACTCCGAGGAAATCACCGAGGAAAGAGGGGGCTCCGCTGAGCTCACGCCCCCCTTCCGGGAGCTCGCCTTCGAGGGGGTCTGGTTCCGCTATGAGGAGGCCTCGGACTGGGCCCTGCGGGACATCGATCTCTCCCTGCGCCCCGGAGAGCGGCTCGCCCTCGTGGGGCCGAGCGGGGCGGGCAAGTCGAGTCTGATTCAGCTAGCGCCCCGGTTCTACACTCCCCAGCACGGCGTGATCCGGATCAACGGACGTCCCCTCGAGGACTACACCCTGAGCAGCCTGCGCCTGTTCATGGGTCTCGTTTCCCAGGAGACCGTACTCTTCAATATGTCCATCCGGGAGAATATCAGCTACGGCCACTCTACCCCCGTGGACGATGCCCACCTGGAACGGATCTGCCGCATCGCCCATATCCACGAGTACATCGCCCAGCTGCCTCAAGGATACGACACGGTTATCGGAGAGCGCGGGGTGAAGCTCTCCGGGGGACAAAGGCAGCGCCTGGCCATCGCCAGGGCCCTGCTCAAAGACCCGCCGCTGCTCATCCTGGACGAAGCCACCAGCGCCCTGGACACGGAGTCGGAGCGTATCGTACAAAAGGCCCTGGAAAACCTCATGCGGGAGCGAACGAGCATGGTCATCGCCCACAGGCTCTCCACCGTGCTAGGCGCCGACCGGATCGCGGTCATGGACGGAGGACGGATCGTGGACATCGGGACGCATTCCGAGCTCTTGAATCGTTGCGCCCTGTATCATAAGCTCTACCAATTGCAATTCGAGGACACCGCGCCCACAGGGTGAACGCGCCCCGGCTCCGGCTTCAGGCGCGCGCATTCGCCGCGGCGGGGACCGCTGGCCTGACCCGCTGCCGAACCTGATCTGGCCGACTCGCCGTCGAGGGGCTGCGGCCCGCTGCAGGGGGGCTGCGATTCTCCCATACCATCAGCGAGCGACCCTGAAACATGATGCACCGCCCATGCCTTTTCCCGGCAACCTGCGCCGCGCTGGCGGGAATCCTCCTCGCCGCATCCCTGATTTTCGCCGCACCCCCCAAGCTCTACTTCCAGAAGGATATCAGCCCCGAAAACAAGGAGCGCTACGCCTACAGGATCGAGAAGGGCGATCACGTGTACGATATCCTGCGCCGCTTCAAGATCCCTTCGGGAAAAAGACCCCGCCTCCTGGAACGCACCAGGGAGCTCAATCCGCACATCGCGGATCTGGACCGCGTCGAGCCCGGACAGATCGTGTATTTCCCCAGGTCCGTCAAGGAGCATTCCGCATTCACTGTCCCGGAGGTGCCGGATTTCCAGTCACCGGTCCCCACAACCAGGTACACCGTCCAGCCCGGGGAGCATCTGGGCCGGATCCTGCGGCGAAAAGTGGGGCTTCCGGACAGGCTGATCTTCGACGAGTATCTCGCCCTGTTCCGCAAGCTCAATCCCGGTATCCAGAACCCGGACCGCCTGAAAGTGGGCCAGAGGATCACCCTTCCCCTTCCCCCGGAGCGCGAACGGGGGGACATGGCTCGGCTCTCCGGAAATAGGGGCACTGATGCCCCTTCGAAGGAGAGGGAGCAATCGCCCCGGCCGGAAGATAGGGAGAATAAAGCCCGGGACGGGGCCGCTTCCAGCGGGCCGAGCCG
Organism: uncultured Desulfohalobiaceae bacterium; assembly: GCA_964345705.1. Classification (GTDB taxonomy): domain Bacteria; phylum Desulfobacterota; class Desulfovibrionia; order Desulfovibrionales; family Desulfothermaceae; genus JAIPDU01. The sequence continues at coordinate 3,918 of CAYFSD010000142.1, read as the reverse complement.
GAATTCCTCGACCGCGGCCAAGGCGCAGCCGCCTACCGAACCGGAGAGGAACTCCCCGGAGAGGGGGGAAGAATCCCGGGTTACGGAGAGGAACCCCTCGGAGACAAAGGACAAAGACCAGGGCCAAAGACGGTTGATCCTAGAGATGCTGCGCACCATGGGCTTCAGCCCCTCGGGGGAGGGGAAGATCCTCTATCCCTCCTCCGGGAGCGGCTGGATCCATATCGACCTGGACCGCACCCCCATCCTGGAGGCGCCCTGGGGCCGGTCCCTGCTTCTGGTCCCGGAGCAGCACGCCACGTCCCTGATCCGGAGGAAAACGGAGAAGAGCGATCTTCTCCCCTGCCGGATCAAGGATTCCTGGCCCCCGGTGGACGTCTTCCAGAGCCTGCAGGAGGCCACCGGGAGCCGATTCATCTTCTGGAGCCCGGGGGAGAACCTCATTCTCAACCTTCCCTCCCTCGTCCTGGAGCTGCGGGGACGATTCCAGTTCGTGATCAAGGAAGGAGGCGAGGCCAGGTACCACGTCTTTTTCCGCGGCCCCCTGGAGGAGCGCGAGGCAGGCCTCCTCGCCGGATTTCTCCAGCAGCAGGGGGTCCGCCTGTATACCATCTCGCAATCCGACAGCTCCCGGGAGATCTCCAGGATACGCCCCTCTTCCCCGGATGCCGTGAGTCAACCCCGCTTCAGCCATGCCAGTATCTGGCCCAGGGTGGAGGAGGCCCTGTCTTCCAAGGGAGAGGTCCCCGATCCACCGGGAGACCGCAACCCCGGCACCCTGCTCAACTATCTCCGGGAACGCGATTTGGCGGATAAAGAGACCTTTCGGCTCGAGTTCCTGAACGGGGAACACCCCTCCACCTCTGTCGCCCTGACCCTGGAGGCCACACGGGTCCGCGTGGACCCGCCGGCCGTTCTCCTACCCCCGGAACGGGCCGATCCCCACCTCTTCGGCCTCCTCGACCTCACCGGGCACGAAGCCTTTCTTTTGGGCAGCTGAGCGCAGACCGAAAAAAGCCCGCTGCCGGGGCAGCGGGCTTCATGACACATAGAAAAGGGGTCTGCGGATCAGGCGCTGCCGCGCAGCAGCTCGCGCGCCTTGTGCAGGACGCCCTCCTCGTCCAGGCCAAAGTGCCGGAACAGCTCGCCCCCGGAAGCGGATTCGCCGAACCGATCCAGCCCCATGACCGCGCCCTTCGTGCCGGCGTATTTGTACCAGGGCGCGGTGGTGCCGGCCTCGACCACCAGCCTTTGCGTGTCCTGCGGCAGGACGGAATTTTTGTATTCCGCATCCTGGGCCTCGAAAAGCTCCAGACAGGGCATGGAGACCACTCGCACCCTGCGGCCCTCCTGATCCAGCTGCTTGGCCGCTCCCACGGCTGGCTCAACCTCGGAGCCCGTGGCAACGATTACCAGCTCCGGCTTCTCCTGGGGATCGAGCAGGACATAGCCGCCCCGCTCCACCTCTCGGGCCGCGGTGAGATTGCGCACGCTCTGCGCGACCTTCTGCCGGCTCAGGATCAGGGCCGAGGGGGCCCCTTGAGTCTCCAGGGCGACCCGCCAGGCGACCTGGGTCTCCACGATGTCGCAGGGGCGCCAGACCCGGAGCCCGGGAATCAGGCGCAGTGACGCCGTATGCTCCACCGGCTGATGGGTGGGGCCGTCCTCGCCCACCCCAATGGAATCGTGGGTCAGCACGAAAATGGTGCGAATGCCGTTCAGGGCGGCGAGCCGGATGGCGCTGCGGGCGTAGTCGGAAAAGACGAGAAAGGTCCCGCAGTAGGGGATGCAGCCGCCGTGCAGGGCGATCCCGTTGGCCATGGCGGCCATGCCCAGCTCGCGCACCCCGTAATAGACGTAGTTGCCCTCGATTTGCCCTTCGCTGACGGGACAGGAGCCGGAACACAGGGTGTTGTTGGATCCGCTCAGGTCGGCCGATCCGCCCACGAGCTCGGGAAGGGCCGTGCCCAGACGCTCCAGAACGGCCTTGGAGGCCTTGCGCGTGGCCAGATCCTGCTCCTCGCGGACCAAGTCCTGCAAATGCTCCCGGGCCAGCTCCCCGAACCCTTGGGGCAGCTCACCCTTGATGCGACGCCGGAATTCCCGGGCCAGCTCGGGATTCTCCTTTTCGTACGCGGCGAAGCGCTCTTCCCACTCCTTTTGCCGCCCTTGTCCCGCCTCTCTGGCGTCCCAGGCCTCGTACAGCTCGCGGGGGATGGCGAAGGGGGGATGCTCCCAGCCCAGGTTCTTCCGGGTGGCCTCCACTTCCTCCCCGCCCAGGGGGGCGCCGTGGGTCTTGTGGCTCCCGCTCATGTTGGGGGATCCGGAGGCGATCCGGGTTTTGCAGCAGATCAGGCTGGGCCGGCGAAGTTCCTGTCTGGCCTCCTGGATGGCCCGGGAGACTGCCTGGGGATCGTGACCATCCACCCCGGGGATCACCTGCCAGCCGTAGGAGGAGAAGCGCGCCGCCACGTCCTCGTTGAACCACTGCCGCACGTCGCCGTCGATGGAGATCCCGTTGTCGTCGTAGAAGACAATGAGCTTGCCCAGGCCCAGGGTCCCGGCCAGGGAGCCCGCTTCGTGGGAGATGCCCTCCATGAGACAGCCGTCCCCGGCGAAAACATAGGTGAAGTGATCCACGATGGTATGCTCGGGCGTATTGAACCGCGAGGCCAGAAGCATCTCCGTCAGGGCCATGCCAGCGGCGTTGGCCAGCCCCTGTCCCAGGGGGCCCGTGGTGGTCTCCACACCCGGGGTCAGACCGTATTCCGGGTGCCCGGGGGTCCTGGATCCCAGCTGCCGAAAGCGCTTCAGCTCGTCCATGGGCAGGTCGTACCCCGTGAGATGGAGCAGGGAGTAGAGGAGCATGGAGGCATGGCCGTTGGACAGGACGAAGCGGTCCCGGTCCACCCAGGTGGGATCAGCGGGATTGTGCTCCAGATAGTCCGCCCACAGCACCTGCGCGATGTCCGCCATGCCCATGGGGGCGCCGGGATGGCCGGACTCCGCCTGCTGTATGGCATCCAGGCTCAACATCCTGAGGGCGTCCGCCATCTTTTTCCTTTCTTGCATGTGACCTCCCAGAAGAGACAATGTGCGATTTGACTCCTCGCCCCGTTGCGGTATACGTACAGCGTCCTGGCCATGGATTCTTCCGGGGAGCGAGGCTTTGCGGCCCGGCGCGCGGGCGCGGTCGAGCACCCGGACAATCCGTGAATGCCTTGGCTGAGCCGACATGTCAACCGCGTGGGCAATGGCCCGGGAGCAGACTATGAGCACGCAGACAACGAGCCCCATTCTGTTGTCCCCCTCGCTTCTCTCCGCTGATTTCGGGAGACTCAACCAGGAGCTCGCCGCCCTGGAGGAGGCCGGGCTGCAGTGGGTCCACTGGGACGTCATGGACGGGACCTTTGTGCCCAACATCACCCTCGGCGCCCCCATCATCAAAAAATGCCGGCCCAAGACAAGCCTTTTCTTCGACGTGCATCTCATGGTGGACCGGCCGGAGCGCTACCTGGACCAGTTCCTGGACGCGGGGGCCGATCTTGTCAGCATCCACGCCGAGGCCTGCACGCACCTGGAATCCGCGTTGAGCCGCATCAGCCACGGCGGCGCTTTGGCCGCTTTGGCCCTGAACCCGCACACCCCCCTCGCCTGCCTGGACTATCTCCTGCCCCAGCTGGACATGGTGCTGATCATGAGCGTCAATCCGGGGTTCGGGGGACAGAGCTTCATCCCCTTCAGCCTGCGCAAGATCCGCGACCTGGCCCTGCGGATCCAGGAGGAGGGCACCAACACCCTGATCCAGGTGGACGGCGGGGTCACCCCGGACAATGCCGGGTCCCTGGCGGCCAGCGGAGCGAATGTCCTGGTCTCCGGCTCGGCCTTCTTCGCCCATCCCCCCTACGACGAACGGCA
>CAYFSD010000141.1:4529-5804 GCA_964345705.1 uncultured Desulfohalobiaceae bacterium | reverse complement strand
ATGTTCGTGAGCATCCTTCCGGGAGAACAGATCGAAGTGGTGCTCACCAGGGACGGCTCGGTTCAGGAATACTATGTGGAGATGCTGCAGCAGAGCAAGACCAAGCGCAACATCTACAAAGGCACCATTCACAACATCGATCCGGCACTGCAGGCCGCGTTCGTGGATTACGGCGCTCCCAAGAACGGATTCCTCCAGATCGACGAGGTGCATCCGGAATACTATGTTTCCGATGCGACCGCCAAGAAGGGACAGCGCTTTCCCCCCATTCAAAGCGTGCTCCGGCCGGGGCAGGAGGTCCTGGTGCAGATCGTCAAGGAGCCCGCGGGAAGCAAGGGCGCCTTTCTCACCACCTATCTCACCCTGCCGGGACGGTATATCGTGCTCACCCCGGGGCGGGAGCACATGGCCGTCTCGCGCAAGATCGAGGAGGAGAAGGAGCGCTCCCGCCTGAAGTCCATCATGGAGGAGATGACCTTTGACGAGGGGGTGGGGGCCATCCTGCGCACGGTGAGCGAGGGCCAGAACAAGACCAATCTCTCCCGCGACCTGCAGTTCCTGCGCCGTCTGTGGAAAGAGGTGCGCCGGAAGGGTCAGACGGAGAAGCCTCCCGCGCTCCTGTACGAGGAGAAGGATCTGGCCTTTCGCGCGGTTCGCGACTACCTGACCCAGGACGTGAAAGAGATCTGGGTGGACCACGAGGAGACCGCCAAGCAGATCAAGGACTATGCCGCCCTGATCTTCCCCCGGCGCAAGCGACTGGTCAAGGAGCATCGGGACGGGGAGCAGATGCTCTTCGACCGGTTTGGGATCAGCTCCCAGCTGGAGACGGTGCACCAGCGCAAGGTCGCTTTGCCCAGCGGCGGGGAGGTGGTCATGGACCAGACCGAGGCCATGACCGCGGTGGACATCAATTCGGGCAAGATTTCCGGGGAGAAGAACTTCCAGGAGATGGCCCTGCGGACCAACCTGGACGCGGCGCAGGAGATCGCCCAGCAGCTGCGTCTCCGGGACATCGGAGGGCAGGTGGTCATCGACTTCATCGAGATGAAGGACTCCCGGCACTGCCGGGAGGTGGAAAAGACCATGCGCGCCGCCCTGAAGGAGGACAAGGCCCGGACCACGGTGGGCCGGATCTCGCAGTTCGGACTCATGGAGATGGTCCGTCAGCGCATGGGCTCCAGCGCCCTATCCACCGTTCTGGAGGACTGTCCCCGCTGTCGGGGGGCGGGGAAGGTCAAGAACCGGGAGTGGCACGCCCTGCAGGTATTAAAG
>CAYFSD010000141.1:0-4429 GCA_964345705.1 uncultured Desulfohalobiaceae bacterium | reverse complement strand
TCGGGGGGCGGGGAAGGTCAAGAACCGGGAGTGGCACGCCCTGCAGGTATTAAAGAACATTTATCAGCGACTTCAGGCCAAAGACTGCCCCGCCCAGCTGGAATTCACCCTGGACCGGGACTCCGCCCTGTACATCCTGAACACCAAGCGGGAGACGGTGCACGAGCTGGAGAAGCGCTTCGGGACCAAGATTTTTATCTCCGCGGAGTAGGTCATGAGCCGGGAACGTGTCCTGCTGCATGTTTGTTGCGGGCCCTGCGCGGTCCATCCCGTCCGTAGCCTGCTCCGGCAGGGCTTCGAGGTGGTGGGTCTATTCTACAATCCCAACATCCATCCCCTCAAGGAATACGTTCGCCGCCGCGAGGCGGCGGAGCAGGTTGCGGAGAAGCTGGGGATCAAGCTCATCTGCAAGGACGAGGAATACGATCCGGGACGCTATCTGCGGGAGGTGGTCCACAGGGAGCCGAGCCGATGCTTTTTCTGCTATCGGCTCCGCCTGGAGCGGACTCTGTCCGTGGCCAGACGGGGCGGCTTCGACCGGTTCAGCACTACCATTCTGTCCAGCAAGCGGCAGAAGCACGAGCAGGTCGCGGAGCTGGGCGGGGCCCTGGCTGGCGGGGGCAGCCCGGCATTCCTGTACCAGGATTTCCGGGAGGGCCAGAGCGAAGGCCAGGAGGCCTGCCGGCAGTGGGGCGTGTACAAGCAGCAGTACTGCGGCTGTATCTACAGCGAGTGGGAGCGGTACCGCAAGGAGCTCCGCCGGTCCTGAAGCCATGCTGCTCTACGTCCACTATCCCTTCTGCCGCAGCAAGTGCGCCTATTGCGCGTTCTCTTCCCAGGAGCTCGACCAGGATCTGGAAGCGCTCTATTTTTCCGCCCTGCTGGAGGAGGCGGAGCAATGGGGCCGTCGTCTGGGCCGAGCCGATGTCACGAGCCTGTACATCGGCGGCGGCACCCCCAGCCTCATGCGGCCCGATCGCCTGGAGCGCCTCCTGGAGCGATTGGATGAGCTGTTCGCCTTCGCCGGGGATCTGGAGCTCACCCTGGAGGCCAATCCGGACTCCCTGCAGGGCCCGGGGCAGGTGCGCTCCCTGCTCGCAAAGGGAGTGAACCGGATCAGCCTGGGGATCCAGAGCCTGGACGAAGAGCAGCTGCGGCTGTTGGAGCGGCCGCATACCGCCGGCCAGGCCGTCGCGGCAGTGGAAGCCGTGCGCGCGGCAGGGCTGGACAATCTGGGGCTGGATCTGTTGTGGGGGCTGCCGGGCCAGAGCTGCCGGGACTGGCTCGGCCAGCTGGAGCGGATCGTCTCCCTGGAGCCGAAGCACATTTCCTGCTATTGTTTGACCCTGGAGGAGGGGACCCGGCTGCAAAAGCGGGTGGAACGTGGCGAGCTCCGGATTCCCGGCGAGGAGGAGCTGGAGGCGATGTTCCTGCGGGGTGCGGAGCTTCTTGGCGAACGCGGGCTCAGCCACTACGAGATCGCCAATTTCGCCCGCCCCGGAGCCGCCTGCCGGCACAACCTGGGCTACTGGCGCGGCCTGGACTATCTTGGGCTGGGGCCCTCCGCGGTGTCCACCATCCGGGGCAGGCGGTGGGCTAACCCCAGTGACCCTTCTCGCTACGCGGAGGCCGTGCGGGCGGGGGAGCCGGACCGGGATGCGGAGATCCCCACCCGGGAGCAGCGGATCGAGGAGCTGGTGATGCTCGGCCTGCGAACCGCGGAGGGGCTCGATCTCGAGCGCTACAGGGAGCTGAGCGGGGAGGATCTTTTTCTGACAAGGGAGGAGGTGGTCCGGGAGCTCCGTGAACAAGGTCTGGTGCGGATCGACGGAAGGCGACTCTGGCTGACCACGCGGGGGATGCTCCTCTGCGACGCCATAACCGAGTATCTCCTGCAGGAGCGAAGCTGAGGTTCCGGGGTCTGCGTTCCCCGTTTCCCGTTTATTTTTCCCCGTTCAGGGGTTATGATGCCCGACGTCCGATATCCAACGCCAGCAGTTGGCCCCTGAGACAAACGCTCCCGGGAGAGGCTCGCAATGGACGGACCCATTGCCCTGCTCATCGATGTGGGCAACAGCAACATCAAGGTGGCCCCGGCCGATCCGGAGGGCCTGCTCGCCACCTATGTCCTGCCCACCGCCCAACAGGAGACGGCGGACACCCTCGGGCTCAAGGTCCTGGACATCTGCCGCCACATGGGAATCGACGCGAAGTCGGTCCGAGCCTGGGTGGTGGCCTCGGTGGTCCCGGAATACGACGCCCTGCTCCGAATCGCAGGGGAGAAATATTCCCAGGCCCCGGTGTACTTGGTTCCCGGGGATCTCGAGATCCCCTTGACCAATCAGTACGCCAATCCGCTGGAGGTGGGCGCGGACCGTCTGGTGACCGCCTATGCGGCAAGGCGCATGTTTTCCGAGCCGGGCCTTATCGTGGTGGACTTCGGAACCGCCACCACCGTGGAGTGCGTTCAATACACCGACTATCTGGGCGGGCTGATCTGTCCGGGGGTCCATTCCTCGCTTCGCTGTCTCGGGGGCGGGACCGCCAAGCTTCCCCGCATCGGCCTGGAGCTGGATTCCCCGGATCTGGCCATGGGCAACAGCACGGTGACCAGCCTGAATCACGGCTTCCTCTTCGGGTTCGCCGCCATGGTGGACGGGCTCTGCAATCGGGTGCGGCCCTATCTGCAGGGTCCGGTGCGCGTGGTGGGGACCGGGGGAATCGCCGCCACCATCGCCCCCATCTGCCGCAGCCTGGAGACGGTTCGGCCCGATCTCCTGCATCGGGGTCTTATGTATGCCTGCCGCTCGGAGGTGTTCGGCATCTCCGAGGAAGGCCCCGGAAGCTCCGACTCCCCAAGGGAAAGCGCTTCCTGACGCGGAGAGTCGGGAGTGGAAGCGATCATGGCACGAGGAGCAAACCTTCTGGAGGAATTATGAGCACGATAGTCGATGTCTGGGCCAGAGAGGTCCTGGATTCCCGGGGCAATCCCACCGTGGAGGTGGAGGTCGAGCTCGAGGACGGGGTGCGCGCCACCGCGGCCGTGCCCTCCGGCGCCTCCACCGGCAGCCGCGAGGCCCTTGAGCTGCGCGACGGGGACAAGGGCCGATACAAGGGCAAGGGCGTGACTGCCGCGGTGAACAATGTCCGCAGATGGATTGCCCCGGAAATCGTGGGCCTGGAGGTGATGAGCCAGCTGGAGCTGGACCGGCTGCTGATTGAGCTGGACGGGACACCGAACAAGAGCGGTCTGGGGGCCAATGCCATCCTCGGAGTGTCCATGGCAGTGGCTCGCGCGGCGGCGGCTTCCCTGGGACTCTCCCTGTACCGCTATCTGGGCGGCGTCGGGGCCAGGCGGATGCCGGTGCCGCAGATGAATATCGTCAACGGCGGGGCCCATGCGGCGAACAATCTGGACATCCAGGAGTTCCTCATCCTGCCCATCGGGGCGGAGAGCTTCAGCCAGGCCATGCAGATGGGCTCCGAGGTCTTCCATACCCTCAAGGGGATCCTGAACCGCGAGGGCCATACCACCTCCGTCGGGGACGAGGGCGGCTTCGCGCCCAATCTCCAGAGCAATCGCCAGGCCTTCGACTATATTCTTCGGGCGGTGCAGGACGCGGGGTACGAGCCGGGCTCGGACATCGGGCTGGGCATCGACGCCGCGGCCTCGGAGTTCCACTCCCAGGGGAGCTACACCTTCAAGAGCGAGGACAAGCGTTTTTCCGCCGCGGAGCTCGTGGACTACTACCAGGATCTGGTCTCCGACTATCCCATCGTGTCCATCGAGGACGGCCTGGCCGAGGAGGACTGGGACGGATGGGAGCACATGACCCGGGAATTGGGTCACAGGGTCCAGCTCGTGGGGGACGACGTCTTCGTGACCAATCCCGAGCTGGTGGAGCAGGGGATCAACCGGGGCATCGCCAATGCGGTGCTGATCAAGCTGAACCAGATCGGGACCCTTTCCGAGACCCTGTCCACCATGGAGCTGGCCAAGGCCAGCGGGTACAAGAACGTGGTTTCCCATCGCAGCGCGGAAACCGAGGACCACTTCATCGCCGATCTCGCGGTGGCCCTGAACGCGGGACAGATCAAGACCGGGTCGCTGTCCCGAAGCGACCGCCTGAGCAAGTACAATCAGCTCCTGCGCATCGAGGAGGAGCTGGGGGAGCGGGCGATCTACAGCGGAGCCGGCTTGGCCCGGAGGAGCTCCTAGCCCGACGCTGCTCGCGGAGAAGAACCGGAGGTCAGTAATCAGTAGTAGTCAGTAGTCAGTAGTCAGAGGTCAGTAGTCAGAGGACAGTAGTCAGAGGTCAGAGGCCAGAGATCAAGGCCAGATGTCGGATGTCGGACGTCGGGGGGCGGAGATCAGAGGTCGGAGATCAGAGGTCGGAGATCAGAAGTCAGACACAAGAGGACAAAAGAG
>CAYFSD010000140.1:0-5810 GCA_964345705.1 uncultured Desulfohalobiaceae bacterium | reverse complement strand
GGGATCCGGGATCACACAGGGAAAAACCAGGCGAATGCCGGGAAGGGGACCTATTTTGACACTGTATAACACACTCTATTGTCACGCCTACATTTCAACAACTAGAAGGAGTCCTATACATGATGCTGAAATATGTGAGCTTGCATCGGCCTAAAAGGTTATTAACTATTGTTCCATTATTCACTGGTATCGCAAAAGGTTTTCTCCTTTCCTTTTTCTTTTTGATCGTAATTGTTCTTTGTTTGCCTTTGACAGCTTTGGCTCAGGAAGATTTTGAGTCCTTCAAGCAAGAGCAAGGTCAGGCCGTAGAGAATTTTATCCAAAAGCGCAACGAGGACTTCAAGAAATACCAAAGAAGAATACGCCAGGCTTTTTCTGAGTATCGGGAGAAGGCGGCTGCTGTTTGGGGGCAGGAACAGGCTGCTGTTCCCAGCCGAAAGGAGTGGGTATCCTATCGAAAGAAGATGCGTGAGCGGCGTCAGATAAATTTTGATGCCGGAAAGGCCCGTTACGAGATCGCCCTGGACCCTGGAAAAAAAGAGGTCTCGAAATCAGTGCGGTTTCGCCTGGTGGATTCCATCGTGGATTCTATTACAAAGGGATCGGATCAGCGTTCCATTGAGCGGATTGCAGCAAACCCCGACAATGTGGAGCTAGGTGGCAGGCCGTTATTAAGGGGGCTCTTTAAGACTGATCTAGGCAGGGTCGTTACACAAAACAATGCCGAGGAATTCGCCCGAAAAAAGGTCCAAAACCGTTTAAAGAAATCCGAAGTCGAGGGAGAGGATGGTCAAGAGCGTGTTGTCGCGAGTGTCGAGATACCCATGATCCCGGATCACCTACGGAAAAGAGCTGAGAGATACGAGGATATTGTCAAGAACCAGGCAAAGAGTCGCTCCCTCAGTCCCGAGCTTGTATTTGCAATCATCGAGACAGAGAGCTACTTCAATCCCCAGGCTCGTTCTCCAGTTCCAGCCTTTGGCCTGATGCAGCTTGTTCCTGTGACCGGAGGGCAGGAAGCCTATGAAATAGTTTACGGAGAGAAGAAGCAGCCAAGCGAGGAGCTGCTTTATCAGCCCCGGGAAAATGTAACGTTGGGGTCAGCTTATTTTCATCGTCTGTACTACACATATATGGAAGGGATAGAAAATGATAAGTCTCGTCTGTGGTGTTCGGTGGCAAGTTATAACACAGGTCCAGGCAATCTTTTTGATACATTTTCTAAAAAAAGTAAGTCAGTTTCTATACATCGCATCAACTCCATGAGCCATCAAGAAGTTTTTCAATATTTAGTGAATAACTTGCCATATGAGGAAACAAGGGATTACTTGCAAAAAGTGCGAAAGAAAATGCCGAAATATCAAAGATTGTAGGTAACTATTCAGCACTTTGATCCGACCATGGGCACGGGGTCCTTGAATCAATTGACCCTCGCCTCTGAATTGTCCCCTTTCCGGTATTATTTCAAGATGTTATCTCTGGCCCGCAGGTCGTTGACAATCTTCCGATTGCGATGTTGCTTCAAAAAGTTCCAACATCCAGGTAGCCTGTCTAGGCCCTTGCGAAATAAAAGAAAGTTTCACGCGGGAAATTAGGACCTTGAGCTTTTTATTCGCGGCGTCACTTGAAATTTTGGGGCTGAGCAAAGGGCGATACGCTTGATTGGTCCAGCCGAGAAACCGGGCCACCTCTTATCCGGAACGCTTGGGCCTTCCCCAGGGGCAGGCCGTGACGCAGACCCCGCAGAGGTAGGGAGGGATGTGCCTTTCCTGCTCGTTTTCGCGGGTCCGCCGGACACAGGCATCGATGTCCACGGCCTCATCCCGCGCGGCAAAGTGCAGATCCGTGGAGGCGTTCTTGATGGCCCCGGCCGGGCAGGCGTCCACGCATCGGGTGCACTTGCCGCAGCGATTCTTCATGGGCGCGTTCGCGGGAAGGGCCAGGTCCGTGAGCACGGTGACCAGGCGCACCCTGGGACCGAACTGGGGAGTGACCAGCAGGAGGGACTTGCCCTGCCAGCCGAGTCCGGCGTGCAGGGCCACGGCCTTGTGCGACAGGGAGGCCACAAAGCGCTCCTCGTCCAGGATGTGGCTGGCCGGGATGGGCAGGGCCTTGCCGCCCCAGGACTGCAGGAGACCGGTGACCCTGGTGACGATGTGATCCAGAAGGGCGTTCACGTTCTGGTAGTGCCGTGCATACAGCGGAGTGGGCCGTTCGGTGACGGGATCCATAATCCCGTCGGCCAGACGGACCGCTATGGAGACGGCCCGGGGATAGCCTTGCAGCAGATCCGGGGGGTCGGTCTCGATTCCGGCCAGACGGGATGTGTCCGCCACGGCCGCCAGGTCGGCACCCCAGTCCCGGGCGGCGTCGAATAGGGGCTTTGCATTGGGAGCTGGTGAATCGTGCATAGGGAAAGCCTAGTAGCAAACGAGCGCGCAGGGTGCAACTTTCCTTATCCTGAAGGCTGCTACATCCCCGTCCCGTTCTCCCGGTCCATGAAGCGCAGGTTGATCGCCTCGGCCAGGTGGCCGGTGCCGATGGATTCCTCGCCATTCAGGTCCGCAATGGTGCGGGCGATGCGCAGCACCCGGGTGTGGGCCCTGGCGGAGAGGCCCAGCTTCTTCACTGCCTGCTCCAGGAAGCCGTGCTCATCCTCGGACAGGGAACAGAACCGTTCCAGCCACCTGCCGGAGAGCTCGCTGTTCGCCCCGCAGGGCAGGCCCTCGTAGCGGCGGCGCTGCAGCTGACGCGTGGCCTCGATGCGCTCCCGCATGGTTGCCGAGTCCAGGGAGCCGCCCTCCTGCCGCAGGTCCTTGTACTGCACCGCCGGGACTTCTACCTGGAGATCGATCCGGTCCAATAGGGGACCGGAGAGGCGGGAATGGTAGCGCTGGATCTGCTTGGGGGTGCAGGTGCAGGGGTGGGTTTCGTCGAAACGGTACCCGCATGGACACGGGTTCATTGCCGCCACGAGCATGAAGTCCGCGGGATAGGACAGGGAGATCGCGGCCCGGGAGATGGTCACCGTCCCGTCCTCGATGGGCTGGCGCAGGACCTCCAGGGCGTTCTTCTTGAACTCCGCCATTTCGTCCAGGAAGAGGACCCCGCGGTGGGCCAGGGAGACCTCCCCTGGCTTGGGGTATTGACCGCCTCCGATGAGCCCTATGTCGGAGATGGTGTGGTGTGGGGAGCGGTAGGGCCGCTCAGTGACCAGACCGGTCTCGGGCCTCAGATTCCCGGCCACGCTGTAGATCTTGGTTACTTCGAGGGCCTCCTGGAACTCGAGCAATGGAAGCACCGTGGGGATCCGCTTGGCCAGCATGGTCTTGCCGCTTCCAGGCGGACCCATGAACAGCAGATTGTGTCCTCCCGCGGCCGCGATTTCGATGGCCCGCTTGCCGTGCTCCTGTCCCTTGACCTCGGAGAAGTCCAGGGCGAACTCCCCGCGAGAGGCCCACAGGTCAGCGATGTTGTATTCGTAGGGCCGGATGGTCTCCTCCCCGCAGAAGAAGCGAACGGCCTGCTGCAGGGAGCGGACGGGATACACGGGCAGATCCTGGACCACGGCCGCCTCCGCGGCGTTCTCCTCGGGGATGACCAGGCCCCGCATGCCCTCGTCCCGAGCCCGGATGGCCATGGGCAGCACGCCGCTCACCGGCTTGAGCTCGCCGTACAGGGAAAGCTCTCCGGCCAGAAAATACCCGGAGAGGAGCTCCGGCTCCATGTACTCCGAGGCGGCCAGCAGGCCCAGGGCCAGGGGCAGATCGTAGGTGCTGCCCTCCTTGCGGATGTCCGCCGGGGCGAGGTTGACCGTGATGCGAGAGGGCGGGATGCGGAAACCGCTGTTTTTCAGGGCGGCGAAGATGCGCTCCTTGCTCTCCTTGACCGCCCCCTCGGCCAGCCCCACCATGACGAAGGCGGGGACCCCGGATCGGGTGAGATCCACCTCGATCCGCACCGTGTACGCGTCGATTCCCAGCAGCGCGGTGGTGAGGACGTTGGCCAGCATTCCGTGTCCCGTCAGCGGAGCTTGTAGCTCGGCGTTTCAGCGAGCCGTTGGGCGGGTCAGTGGATCACCTCCCCGATCCGGGACCAGCGGATGTCCGTCCAGCCCTTCCAGGACCAGTAGATGATCCAGGCCTTGCCCAGGATCTTCTCCTCCTCCACGAAGCCCCAGAAACGGGAGTCGTAGGACTCCCCGCGGTTGTCGCCCATGACGAAGTACTCCTCCTCGGGCACCTGGATGGGTCCCAGGTCGTTGCGCACCCTGGGGTCGAACTGGTGCGGGGGCCACTTGTCCATGGGGAAGCTGCCCCGCACCTCGTCCTTGCTGCGCCGGATATAGGGCTCGCGGAGGGGCTCGCCGTTGAGGAAGACCTGCTGATCCTGGATGCGGATGGTGTCTCCGGGGGTCCCGATGACCCGCTTGATGAAGTCCTTGGATTCGTTCTCCGGGAAGCGGAAGACGATAATATCCTGGGACTCCGGATCGGAGAAATCCAGGACAAAGGTATCGGTAAAGGGCAGGCGCACCCCGTAGATGAACTTGTTCACCAGCAGGTGGTCTCCGATCTTCAGAGTGGGCAGCATGGAACCGGAGGGGATCTTGAAGGCCTGGACCACGAAGGAGCGGATGAGGAAGGCCAGAATCAGGGCGATGGCCAGGGCCTCGGCGTATTCCCGGACAACGCCCTTCTGCTTCTTTCTCTCTTTCTTTTCCTGTGTCTCGCTCATAGCATGTCCCGGGTGGTTGAGTGCTGGCTCGATTTTCAAGGGGAGCCGGCGAGTTGCGCGAAGGGATCCTAGCAGGCCACGGGCCGGGGATCAATCCTCGTCGTCCTTTTTCATCGCCGCAAGGAAGGCCTCCTGGGGGATGTCGATGTTGCCCATCTTCTTCATCCGCCGCTTGCCCTCCTTCTGCCTCTCCAGGAGCTTGCGCTTGCGGGTGATATCCCCCCCGTAGCACTTGGCGGTCACGTTCTTGCGCAGCGGCGGGATCCGTTCCCTGGCGATGACCTTGTTCCCGATGCAGGCCTGGATGATCACCTCGAAGAGCTGCCTGGGGATGAGCTTGCGCATCCTCTGGGCGATGCTGCGGCCGTGGTGGTAGGCCTTGTCCCGGTGCACCATGGAGGACAGGGCGTCCACGGGCTCGTGGTTGATGTGCATGTCCAGCCTGACCACCTCCGAGGGGAAGAAGCCCAGGATGTCGTAGTCCAGGGAGGCGTAGCCCCGGGTCACGGACTTGAGCTGGTCGAAGAAGTCGTACACGATCTCCGCGAAGGGCAGATCATAGGTGATGATCACCCTGGCCGAGCTCAGGTAGCGCATGTCCTTGTGCACCCCCCGCTTTTCCTCGCACAGCCCCAGCACGTTGCCCACGTACTCGCTGGGGACGTGGATCTCCATGCGGGCGAAGGGCTCGCGGATCTCCGCGATCTGGGTGGGATCGGGCAGCTCGGAGGGGTTTTCGATGCGCAGGATCTGTCCGTCGTGGGTGTGCACCTCGTAGATCACCGAGGGCGCGGTGGCGATGAGCTCGGCCTGGAACTCGCGCTCTAAGCGCTCCTGGATGATCTCCATGTGAAGTGTGCCCAAAAAGCCGACGCGGAAACCAAAGCCGAGTGCATCGGAGTTTTCCGGCTCATATTCCAGTGAGGCGTCATTTAAAGCCAGTTTCTCCAGTGCATCACGAAAGTCTTCGTAATCATCGGCACTAACCGGGAACATGCCTGCGTAGACCTGCGGTTTCACTTTTTTGAAACCCGGCAAGCGCTCGACATCCGGTGTTTTGGCATGAGTGATGG
>CAYFSD010000139.1:0-5830 GCA_964345705.1 uncultured Desulfohalobiaceae bacterium | reverse complement strand
TCCCGCGAGCTCTCCAAGAGAGCCGAATCGCTGACAGGGATCGCCTCCGGGGAGGAGATGCACCAGGCCATGCGGGAGCTCCAAAGGAGCCAGCAGGAGCTTCGCTCCCTGTGGGACGAGGAGGACAATCTCAACCGCAGGCTGTGGAACGCCCTGCGGGATCTGATCCAGGATACGCGCCGGCTGCAAAGCGATATGGAGGAGTTCGGGCCGCGTACGAAGCAGCTCCACATGCTGTCGCTTTACACCCGCATCGAGAGCGCGCGAATGGGGAGCCAAGGAAGTGGTTTCCTCAACCTCGCCGACCAGGTGGAGGAACTGGCCCAAACCACGGAGTCCCATGTCACGGATATCGAAAAACGGACCGGCCAGGCCCTGGAGATCGTCCAGGGAGCAATGGCCAGAATGAGGACCTCGGGCTCGGAAGGAACAAAGGGCATGCTGGAGAAGCTCGAGGGTGCCTGTAGCGATTTCAGCACGGTAGAGGAACGGGCCAGCCGGATGGCGAGCGGCCTGGACGAGCGGACCAGCTCTATCGCCTCCGCGGTGCAGGAAGTGGTCTCCTCGGTCCAGTTCCACGACATCACCCGGCAGCAAGTGGAGCACGTGACTCAGGTGCTCTCCGAGGTGGCCTCCATGCTCGCAGAGGACGCCTCGGGCAGGGATGAGGTTTGGGGGTGGCTCGTGGATGTCTGTCAGCTGCAGGAGCGGCAGCTGGGCTCCACCCAGCAGGAGTTCTCCAGGGCCATGCAGGGCATCCGCGACAATCTCGGCCATGTTGCGGAAAAAACACGATCCCTGGAGGCAGACATTGGCTCCCTGGCCGGAAAAAGCGGAGATGAGGAAACATCTCCCCTGCAGCGGATCCGGGAGCGGGTAAGCGACCTTATGCAGCCCATGCGCAGGGATCTCGAATCATGGAACAGGGTCAGGGGGGACATGGACACCACCGCCGCCGAGGTTCAGGGCATGGAAAACTGCGTGGACCAGGTGGAGGCGATCAGCGGAGAGATTAAGCTGATCGCCCTGAATGCCAGCATCCAGGCGGCGCATACCGGACAAATGGGGCGATCCATGGGGGTCATGGCCGAAGAGGTCCGGACCCTGTCCTCGGAAGTGGGGGGGCTTACACAGCGAATTGGTGACCGGCTCAAGCGCATTGTCCAGCACTCCGAGGGACTGCGGTCCGAGGCGGAGCGAGCGAGTGAGCTGTCCGGAAGGCAGGAGGACCTCGTGGCCGCCTTGGAGGAACAGGTCCGTACCCTCCAGGCTAAGGACGAGGACATGAGCACCCTGCTTGACTGGCTGAGCCGGGAGAGCGCTGATCTCGCCTCGGATATAGAGGCTGCGGACTCGGGTGCGGGCTTGGAGGACCAAGTGCGCGCGGAGCTGACCTCTGCTCAACAGACCCTGGCCGAGGTGCGCGAGGAGAGCAGCAAGCTGGCCTCGGGTGCGGCAACGGAGGCGACAGCGCGGTCCGAAGGCCTGCAGGAGATTTTGCAGCGCTACACCATGGAGTCGGAGCGAATGGTGCACATGGCCTTTGCCGGATTGGAGCCGGAGCAGGCCGAGGCGGCTGAAGCGGGAGAACAGGCGGACGAGACGGAGACAGCCCAGGACGAGGAGGATCTGGGAGATAACGTGGAGCTGTTTTAGCCTTATTATTTTTTAGCATAAAGTTGTTAAATCAACTTTGTAGCAAAAAAATCGGTCCTATTGATCGAATCAATTCGAAGAAAGTCCATGGGGGATTACTGACATGGCGGAAGCAAGCACCCACGTGCGCCTCGAGGGCGATTGCGGCATAGAGCGGGCCGCGGAGGTCAAGGACCAGTTTCTTTCGGCAATGGCTGAGGAGGATGTCCAGTGTCTGGAGCTGGACCTTTCCGCAGTGACACGCGCGGATGCCTCCCTGCAGCAGATCATCTGCGCCGCCCATCGAAGCCTTGACCGCAAGGGATGGCGCGTCGAGCTGACGGCTCCACCGGCGGAGGCCCTGCTTCAGGTGCAGCGAAGCGGTGGCTTCGGCAGGGTCTGCATGTTCCGCCGGGAGGATTGTCCCTTTCAAGGAGGTTCTTCGAAATGAGCAAAACCATCATGACAGTGGACGACTCGGCCAGCGCCAGGCAGATGGTGAGCTTCACCCTCCAGGATGCGGGGTACGAGGTGGTCGAGGCCAAGGACGGGAAGGATGCCCTGGGCAAGCTGGACAGCTCCGTGGGCATGATCATCACCGACCTGAACATGCCCAACATGGACGGGATCGAGCTGATACGAACCATCCGGGGCAAGGCGGAGTTCAAGTTCCTGCCCATCGTCATGCTCACCACGGAGTCCCAGGAGGAGAAGAAAACTGAGGGCAAGCAGGCCGGGGCCACGGGCTGGATCGTCAAGCCCTTCAAGCCGCCCCAGATCCTGGGCGTGGTGCAGAAGCTCTTGAAGTAACAACGATTATTGTTCTGAACAATGCCATGAAAAGGAACACGAGGCAGTCATGACCGATATGGAGCAGATGCAGCAGGCCTTCTACAACGAGGCCAAGGAGCTTTTGCCCGAGCTGGAGGAGGCCCTCCTGGAGCTGGAGCAGAGCCCCGGGGACGCGGATCTGGTGCACCGTGTGTTCCGGGCCCTGCACACCCTCAAGGGCTCGGGGATCATGTTCGGCTTCCAGGAGGTGGGGGATCTGGCCCACGAGCTGGAGACCGTCTTCGATCGGGTCCGCAATGGGGAGTTCGAGGCGGACAAGGGTCTTCTGGACGCTGCCCTGCGGGGCAAGGACCACATCAACGCCCTGCTCTACAATCCGGAACAGGTGGATCCCGCAGAGGCGAGTAACGTCAGCTGCAGCTTGCAGAGCGTGCTCTCGGACAAGGGCCTTGAGCCCGGTGAGCCGGCATCCTCGGACCGCGGCGACGCAGCCGTGGGTGCATCCGGGGACGGCCGCCATGTGTACCGCGTCCGGTTCAAGCCCCCAGAGAACGTGTTCGCCACGGGAACGGACCCCCTGAGCCTTGTTCGCGAGTTGGAGGAGCTTGGCGAGACGTACGTCATGGCCCACTGCGAAGAGATTCCCTGGCTCGAGGATCTGGACCCCGAGGTCTGCTTTGTATGGTGGGACGTGCTCCTGACCACGGACCGGGGGGAGGAGGCCATCCGGGACGTGTTCATCTTTGTGGAGGAAGAGAGCGAGCTGAGCATCGAGGTCCTCGATACGGGGCTTGTTTGCGAGGAGCAGGAGACTCCCTCCAGGAAGCTGGGCGAGATCCTGCTGGAGCGGGGCGACATCAGCCAGGAGGATCTGCAGCGCGCCCTGGCTTCGCAGAAGCGGCTGGGAGAGATCCTTGTTGAGCTTGGCCTGGTGAGCCCGGAAAAAGTGGAGTCCGCCCTGGCGGAGCAGAAGTGTGAGCAAGCGGTGAGCGCGAAGAAGGAGGCTCCGGCCGAGTCCAGCCTGCGCGTTCCCGCGGGCAAGCTGGACCGCCTGGTGAACCTAGTGGGGGAGCTGGTGATTGGCCAGACCCGGCTGGCCCAGGTTGCCGCGGAAAAGGACGATCCCACCCTCACCTCCATCTCCGAGGAGCTGGAGCGCCTCTCCGACGAGCTGCGGGACAACGCCCTGGGGCTGCGCATGACCCCCATCGGCTCCAGCTTCGGCACCTACCGCCGCGTGGTGCGCGACCTCTCCGCCCAGAAGGGCAAGGACATCCACATGGTCACCCAGGGGGCGGAAACGGAGCTGGACAAGACCGTTATCGAGCAGCTGAACGATCCCCTGATCCACCTCTTGCGCAACAGCATCGACCACGGAATCGAGGATCCTCAGGAGCGCCGTGAAGCGGGCAAGCCCCGGCAGGGCACGGTGACCCTGTCCGCGGAGCAGTCCGGCGGGAATGTGATGATCAGCATTTCCGACGACGGACGGGGCATGGATGTGGAGGCCATCCGGGCCAAGGCGTCCCGCCAGGGGGTGATTGCCGAATCCAGCGATCTCTCGGAGAGGCAGATCCTGAACCTGATCTTCGAGCCGGGGTTTTCCACCTCCGAGGAGGTCACGGACATCTCCGGCCGGGGTGTGGGCATGGACGTGGTCAAGCAGAACATCGACGCCCTGCGGGGAAGCGTGGAGGTGAAAAGCGATCCGGGCAAGGGCTCCACCATCCAGGTGACCCTGCCCCTGACCCTGGCCATCATCGACGGCTTGCAGGTGCGCATCGGAGAGGAATACTACATCGTTCCCTTGAGCGCGGTGAACGAGTGCGTGGAGCTCACCCGGGAGGAGAAGACCAAGGCCCGGGCGGGGCGGCTTATTCCCTTGCGGGAGTCCCTGGTGCCCTACATCCGTTTGCGGGAGCTGTTCTCCGTGGAAGGGACCACCCCGGACATCGAGCAGGTGGTCATGGTCACGAGCCGGGACGCCACAGTGGGTCTAGCGGTGGACGAGGTCATTGGGCAGCAGCAGACGGTGATCAAGAATCTGGGCCGGGTTTATCGCGATGTCCGTGGCATTTCCGGGGCGACCATCAAGGGGGACGGCGGCATCGCCCTGATCATCGACGTGGATCCCCTGGTGCGGGAGGTGATCCAGGCGGAAGCCGAGGCGATGGAGCACTAGATGGCTTTTACCTTCTTTTTCCGGGACCGGAAGATCCTGGAGGCGATACGGGACGAGGCCCTGCCCGTCCTGCAAGGCAGCCGCTTCATCCGCATCTGGGACGCGGGCTGCGCCATGGGCCCTGAGCCGTACTCCCTGGCCATCACGCTCCGGGAGCACATGGGGAGCCATCTTTTTCGCAACGTGGAAATCGAGGCCACGGACATCGACTCCAGCAATCTCTTCGGCAACACCATCGAGCAGGGGATCTATCACCGGGAGAGGCTGCGGAGCGTGCCCGCGGAGATTCTGGGCAAGTATTTCCAGGCCGAGGACTCCACGGGGTACTACCGCATCATCCCGGAAATACGACGCGCGGTCCGCTTCCGGAAACATGACCTGCTCAGCCTGGAGCCGGCGCGAGAGCGCTTCCACATCGTCCTGTGCAAGAACGTCCTGCTCCATTTTCGGCAGGAACAGCGGATCCAGGTGCTGCATATGTTTCATTCGGTTTTGGAGAACCCGGGGTTTCTGGCCACGGAACAGACGCAGAAGATACCCAGCGAAGCGGAGCATCTGTTCCGGCCCCTGGCCTCCAATGCCCAGATCTTTGCCAAGAGGGCGTGAGCGCATGCGGATCGACAACATGGCCCGGGGCAATTCCGTGTACACGAGCAATGCCTACCTGGTGCGCGGGGACTGGAACGCCCTGGCGGATCGCAATGCCCTGGTGGATACGGGACGGGATCCGGTTGTCCTGGACAATCTGGAGCAGGCCGCCACGGGAGTGGGCAAGCCCAGGGTGGAGCAGGTGGTGCTCACCCACACCCACTACGACCATGTGGGGATGCTGGAGGCAATCCGGGAGCGCTACAGGCCGGAGGTGTACGCCTTCTCCACTCACTTTCCCGGTGCCGACCGGATCCTCAGGGACGGACAGCACCTGCTGCTCGGGGACAGCTGGTTCCAGGTGCTCCACGTTCCCTGTCACAGCCAGGATTCGATCTGTCTCTACCATCCGTCCACCGGGGTGCTCTTCAGCGGGGACACTCCCTTGAAAAAAGCCGGCAACGGGGGAGCCCCGGAGGAAGTCCGGAAGGCGATCGCTCACAGGCTGGCCGGATCCCGGAGGCTCCTCGTCTATCCGGGCCACGGCAAGGAGCACGTGGTCCATCGTGGCTCGATTCCGGAAGGTCTCGACGAGAGCGCGGTTTGAGAGCGGATCAGGCCAATAAACGGAGT
>CAYFSD010000138.1:0-5835 GCA_964345705.1 uncultured Desulfohalobiaceae bacterium | reverse complement strand
CATCGTGAACGCCGTGGTGCGCACCCTGGAGAAGAGCCCTCCGGAGCTCGTGGCGGACGTGGCCGATAACGGAATCCTGCTCACCGGAGGCGGGGCCAAGCTCTACGGGCTGCGCCAGCTGATCACCCAGAAGGCCCAGATCAACACCTTCATCGACGACGAGCCCCTAACCACGGCTCTGCGCGGCACGGGCACGGCCCTCAGGCGAAAACGCGAATTCCGGGACATGTTCCTCAACTGAGCCGAGACACCGCAAGCGAAAAGCACAAAGCGCCCCCGCGGGCGCCGGGAGCCAAGCATGGCCTTCTCCGGGAAGGATATCCTCCGGCAAGTGGAGCACGCCGTCCGCGAGTCCGGCGGCATCATCCTGGACAACTGGTCCGGGAGCAAATCCGTGGAGTACAAGGGGCGGGTGAATCTGGTCACGGAAACGGATGTGGCCGTGGAAAAAGATCTCACCGCCAGGCTGGAGCGCATCCTTCCCGAGGCGGGATTTCTGGCCGAGGAAACGGCCTCCGGGGGCGAGCTCGGGGAGAGCACCTGGATCGTGGACCCCCTGGACGGGACCACCAACTTCGCCCACGGCCTGCCCTTCGTCGCCGTCTCCGTAGCCCTGTGGCGCGGAGGAGAGCCCGTCCTGGGAGTGGTTCACCTCCCCAGGCTGGAAGAGACCTTCACCGCCCTCAGGGGCGAAGGAGCCCGCCTCAACGGCCAGCCCATAGCGGTCTCGCGGAGCCGGGATCTGCAGAGCAGCCTCACGGCCACGGGATTCCCCTACGATATCCAGACCCGGGTCGAGGAGGAGGTGCAGAGGCTGAAACGCGTGCTGGTCAGAATACGCGGCATCCGCCGCATGGGCGCGGCGGCCGCGGATCTGGCCTATACCGCCTGCGGCCGCTTGGACGCCTTCTATGAGGTTGGGCTCAAGCCCTGGGACACCGCGGCTGGCTGGCTCCTGGTGGAAGAGGCGGGGGGCAGGGTGACCACCTTCGCGGAGGAGCCCTTTCATCCCCACGCCGGCAGCATCCTGGCCAGCAACGGCGGCATCCACGGGGAGCTGAGCGCCCTGCTGACCGCATCCCCCTCATAATTCGGGACCCCTACCGCCCCATGGAAGGGAAGAGGAGCCCCTTGCGCCAGAAGGTGATCAGGCCGGGTGTGAGCAGATGGGGAAAGCGCCGCACCAAAAAGTCCACTTCGTGGCGCTCCACAAACATCCCCGACTCCACTTCCTCCGGATTGGGATGGGGAAGAGGCCTGCAGGGCCCGGTGCGGAAGAGGGTGATGAATTCGTTGCCCGTTGCGCAGGATCCGGGGAGCTCGAAAACCCGATAGAGCTTATCCACCCGGACGCGCAGCTCCTCCTCGAGCTCCCGAAAGGCCGCCCCCAGCTTGGACTCGCCAGCCAGCACGTGGCCCGTGGCGGAAAGATCCCAGCAGCCCGGATGCCGCTTCTTGTCCGCCTGCCGCTTCTGCAGATAGAGCTTGTTCCGCTCGTTGAAGAGCAGGACGAAAACGCTTCGATGCGGCAACATCAGGCTGTGCACCGTCTCCCGGGGCATGACCGCCAGAGGCGCGTTCTCTCCGTCCACCACTTCCAGCCACTCCCTGCTTTCGCTCCGCGCGGCCAGCCGTCCCATAATCACATCCGATACTTTGCCCCTTTAACCCTTTTCAAAAACGGGAAATCGCATTACAATCTCCCTGTTCAAGGCGACAAGGGATCGCCGGAAGGAATGAATCCCCGACCCAAGCCAAGGAGTGCCCTATGGCCTTTATAGATGAGCTCACCCTGGAAGGCAAGACCGTCCTCGTCCGCCTGGACCTGAACGTGCCCCTCAAGGAGGGAGAGATCCAAGACGACAGCCGCATCAGGGCGGCGCTCCCCACCCTGGAGTATCTGTTGCAGCGGGCGGACAAGGTCGTTGCCTGCTCCCATCTGGGCAAGCCCAAGGGAAAGCGGGTCCCCGAGCTGTCCCTTCAGCCCGTGGCCCGACGCCTGGGCGAGCTCCTGAGCCGCAGGGTCGATCTCGCCCCGGACTGCGTCGGAGACGAGGCGCGCAAGGCCATTCAGAATCTGGAGTCCAGGGGCATCATCCTCCTGGAGAACCTGCGCTTCCATTCCGGGGAGACGGAGAACGATCCGGAATTCAGCCGGGAGCTGGCCAGTCTGGCGGATGTCTATGTCAACGACGCCTTCGGGGTGGTGCACCGGGCGCACGCCTCGGTCGCCGGCGTGGTGGACCACTCCCCCGCTTCCGGGGCCGGATTTTTGATCAAGAAGGAATGGGAATACCTGAGCAAGGCCATGAGCAACCCTGATCGCCCCTTCGTGCTCATCTCCGGCGGGGCCAAGGTCTCGAGCAAGCTCGGGCTGCTGCACAATCTCATGGACCGCGTGGACCGGATCCTCATCGGCGGGGCCATGGCCAGCACCTTCCGCAAGGCGGAGGGCTATCCCGTGGGCAACTCCCTCGTGGAGGAGGACCTGATCCCCAAGGCCAAGGAGATCATGGACAAGGCCATGGACAGCGGAGTCAGCCTCTATCTGCCAGTGGACTACATGATGGGCCCGGACCCGGATCAGGAGAAGACCTACGGCGTCTTCCCCTTCCAGGACATCCGCTCCGACGCCATGATCCTGGATACCGGGCCGGCCACCCACACCCTGTTCTCCGAAACCCTCAAGGATGCCGGGACCATCGTTTGGAACGGCCCCCTCGGGGCCTTCGAGAACCCCACCTACTCCCAGGGCTCCGTGGGGCTGGCCCAGACCGTGGCCAATGTGAGCGCCCTGACCATCGCCGGCGGCGGAGACACGGACTCCCTGATCCATCGCTGCCATATGCAGGACAGGATCGACTTCGTCTCCACCGGCGGGGGCTCCTTTCTGGAGCTTTTGGAGGGCAAGGAGCTGCCCGGGCTGAAGGCCCTGGGCATCAGGATGGAGTAGCTCGTTCCGGTTTGACGGGTCCGGAATTCTTGAAAAGGGGCCCCAGCGGCGATCCGGCAACAGACATCTTTCCCTTCCCCTGTGCCGGAAGAAGTTGCACGGGAAAACTCCCAAACCGCGGAGAGGTTCTATGCGCACACTGATCGCGGCGAACTGGAAGATGCACATGACCAGGAGCCAGGCCCGCGCAACGGCCCGGGATCTCGTGGAAGGGCTCGAGGGCGAGCTGTCCGGGGACAGGGAGGTCCTCATCCTTCCCCCTTTCACCAGCCTAGAAACCGTGGGGGAGATCATTTCCGGAAAGCCTGGATTCTCCCTGGGGGCCCAGGATTTCTACCCCGCCGAGGAGGGAGCGTTCACCGGGGAAGTCTCTCCGGACATGCTGCTGGACCTTGGCTGCGACTTCGCCCTGGCCGGACATTCCGAGCGTCGCCACGTCCTCGGCGAATCGGACGGGTTCGTCGGAGAAAAGCTCGCCTTCGGCCTGGAGAAGGGACTGCACATGATCCTGTGTATCGGCGAGACCCTTTCGCAGCGCAAGAGCGGTGAAATCCGGGACGTGCTCTCGCGTCAGCTCCGTGCCGCCCTGGGCTCCGAGAAAGTACGCAACGCCCTGGGCTCCGGCTTGAGCGTTGCCTACGAGCCGGTCTGGGCCATCGGCACCGGGGAAGTGGCCCGTCCGGAGGACATCCGCGAGGCCCATGCCATGGTGCGCGAGGATCTCATCGGGCTCCTGCCGGACAGGGGCAAGGAAACGGCAATCCTCTACGGCGGCAGCGTCAAGCCGGACAACATCTCCCAGATCCTGGGGATTGACAATGTGAACGGTGTGCTGGTAGGTGGAGCGAGTCTCAAGGCGGACAGCTTCAGCGCCATCGCCCGCGGCTAGCCCGCGGGGCAGCCGTTCCGCGAGGACTCGGATCCCAACGAAAAACAAGGCAATATCCGCAAAAGGAACGCATTTCGTGAATACGCTGCTCATCACCATTCATCTCATAGCCTGCCTCTCCCTGGTCGGGCTGGTCCTGCTCCAGCCGGGCCAGGAAGGCATGGGCGTCGTTTTCGGCGGCTCCAGCTCCTCCTTCTTCGGAAGCAGCGGAGCGGGCGGCCTGCTGGTCAAGCTCACCGTGTTCATGGCCATCATCTTCTTCGCCACCTCCATGGCCTTCACCTACAAGCAGGCGGCCCAGCAGAAGAGCGCCTCCGAGGAGGCCTCCTCCGTGATTCTGGAAAAGAAGGACCAGGAGAAGGGGGAAAAGGCGGGAGAGCAGGGACAGCCCGCCTCTGAGGGAAACAGCCAGGGCCAGGCGGAATAGACTCCTCGAGTGAGGGTTTAACCATCAGCCCTTGCCAAGCAGGGAAAAGATTGTTACTGAAATACAGGCAAGGCACTGCTCCCCTTTCGTGCCGAGGTGGTGGAACTGGTAGACACGCTATCTTGAGGGGGTAGTGGGCTAAACGCTCGTGCGGGTTCGAATCCCGCCCTCGGCACCATTTCAGACAAGGCCCCGCGACTTGCGGATAAGTCGCGGGGCCTTTTGCGTACAACCGCCCGGGCTGATCACGGTGTGTCATACACCGATCACAAGAATTCATTAGCCAGGATCCGGGAGGTGATTTACTTCTTGGGGAAAGAACGAATCAAGGACAAAGGAAATCCCTCTCCCCAAGGAGGATAGAAATGGACCACAAGGAAATATTCACCGATTCCGACTCCCGCGTCCAGCATCCGGAACCGGAAAAATTCCACTTCCCCACAGAGCGGGCCCGGCGTCTGCATCAGGCCACGCTTTCCCTCATGGAAGGGACCGGTTTGCGGGTGTCGCACCAGCGGGCCCGGGAAATCCTGCATGGACACGGATGCCGCGTGGACGGGGACCGGGTCCGGATCCCCGCCTGGCTCGTGGAAAAGGCCCTGAGCACCGCGCCCTACCAGCTGGCCTTCTTCAACCGGTCCGGAGAGGCCTCCTGCGTCATGACCCGGAACACCACCTGGTACGGCCCGACCCTGGACGCCTTTGACTACCTGGATCCGGGCAGCGGGGAGCGCAGGCCCTACACCACAAGGGACTGCGCCTCCACGGCCGCCCTGGCGGACGCGCTGCCCCACTTCTCCTGGATCATGAGCATCGGCGTCGCCTCGGACGCCGCCTCGGACACAGCGGACCGGTTCATCGCCAAACAGGCCCTGACCTGGTGCCATAAGCCCCTGCTCTTCTGCTGCAGCGACCTGGCGGCCCTGAAGGACATCTATTCCCTGGCCCAGGTGGTGGCCGGAAGCGAGGAGCGCCTGCTGCGCCGGCCCAACATCATGCTCTTCAACTCCCCCATCTCCCCCCTGGTCTATGACGAGGGCGTGGTGGACAAGCTCCTCTTCGCCGCGGAAAAGGGGCTGCCCCAGCTCTGCTATCCCGGTCCCCAGGCCGGGGCGACCGCGCCGGCCACGCTCGCCGGAACAGTGGTCCAGGGCAGCGCCGAATCCCTTTTCGGGGTGGTCCTGGGCCAGCTGGTCAATCCCGGGGCGCCCTTCATCTACGGGGCCTTCACCACCATCATGGACATGGCCACCACCTCCTTCTCCTACGGCGCCCCGGAGATGAACCTCATGGCCTATCATATGACGGAGCTGGCCCGGGGATATGGCCTGCCCTTCTTCGGCATGTCCGGCTGCTCCGATGCCAAGACCGCGGATCAGCAGGCCGCGGCGGAAGCCACCTTCTCCTGCCTCAACGCGGCGTTGAGCGGCGCGGACATGGTCCACGACAACGGATGGCTGGACAGCGCCACCATGGTTTCCCCGGAGTACATGGTCCTGGTGGACGAGATCATCGCCATGGTGGAGCAGTACATGCAGGGCATCGGCCTGGAGGAGGATCGGCTGG
>CAYFSD010000137.1:0-5840 GCA_964345705.1 uncultured Desulfohalobiaceae bacterium | reverse complement strand
GTTCTTCGCGACTTGGCGGTTCACACCGAAGGATCAAGCACGCATCTACCGGAAGCCCCCAAAATCTTATTGACACGGCAGCATGAAAGCGGGAGAATTTCCACATAGAATACCGATACCATAGGGATTTCGCCAACTCCCTTTCGAAAGGACTTCCTTGAGTCAGAGGAGCCGCCGCAGGCCGTACATTCTCCGGAGCTAGCCCATTCCTCCTGCTCCGCGAGCTTTTCCCTCTCCTGCGGCACTGATTGTTGAATCCTAACTATTTCAACACCCAAACGCCACAGCGTCCATCGGCACGGGTCAATCATGTGGGGACTCATTGCGAAGTTGAACCCATTTTTATTTCAAACAAGGGCGTTTGCATGGACCACAGCAGCTCGGGAAAAACTCCGCTTCATGAATGGCACGCTCGCCATGCGGCCTCCATGGCCCCCTTCGGGGGATACGAGATGCCGCTCTGGTACGCCTCCACCAAGGAAGAGCATCTGGCCGTCCTGACCCGGGCCGGCCTCTTCGACACCAGCCACATGGCCCTGGTGGAGGCCAGGGGACCCGATGCGCGAGCCCTGCTGCAGGACTGCTTTTCCCGGCATCTGGACAAGTGCCTGCGCTTCGGAACAAGCCCCCTCGCCCCCGGAAGATCGGTCTACGGGGTCTTTCTGGATCCCCGGGGCCATGTCCTGGATGACGCGTTGGTGTCCCAGGTGACCCCGGAGCAGTACCTCATCGTGGTCAACTCCGGCATGGGAGGGAGCATCAGCGAGCATCTCCGGTCCCATGCCGGGGAGCGGGAGGCGGAGATCCTGGACCATACGGACGCAGTGGGCAAGGTGGATCTGCAGGGCCCCAGGGCGGGCCTGATCCTCTGGCGGCTCCTCGCGGACCCGGAAAGCGTGCTTGTGGATCTGCCCTATTTCTCCTTCAAGGGGACCTTCCCCCTGGAAGGCGACTCCCCGGGCGCGGTCCGGCTCCGGGACGGCACACCCCTGCTGCTCTCCAGATCCGGGTATACCGGGGAGTTCGGCTTCGAGCTCTTCCTCCCCCCCGACAGGCTGCCCGCTGTCTGGGAGGAGCTCCTGGAAGCGGGACGGGACCACGGTCTCCTCCCCTGCGGCCTCGCGGCCAGGGATTCCCTGCGCACCGGCGCGGTCCTGCCCCTGTCCCATCAGGACATCGGGGACTGGCCCTTCCTCAACACCCCCTGGGATTTCGTCCTGCCCTGGGACGAGTCCCGTCAGGGATTCAGCAAGCCCTTTATCGGCGGACAGGCCTTGCAGAATCTCCGTCAGGCCCCGGCAACCCATCTTTTTGTCGGCCGCGATCCGCGCAAGGTCCAGATGGACGAGGCGACCAGGGTCGAAACGGAGTCCGGCCAAGTGCTGGGCCGGGTGCTTACCTGTACCACGGACATGGGGATCGGCTGGCACGGGGACCGGATCTATAGCATTGCCAGCCCCAACAAGCCGGAAGGCTTCAAACCCAGGGGGCTCGCCTGCGGCTTCGTCCGGGTCGAGCGTCCCCTCTCCGGAGAGGAAACGGTGCTGCTCCGGGACGCGAGGCGCTCCATCCGGGTGTACCCCATGAACGACATCCGGCCGGACCGCACCGCGCGGAGCTCACTGAGCCGCATGCTCCGCGAATAAAGAGATCGGGAACACGCCGAGGTAAAAGCTTGCCCTGCTTGAAGCAGCGCAGCAATTGCAAGCATTTCAACGCACTGACAACCAAACCATAACGGGGGGAACGCCATGAAGGAAATGCACGAGCTTCATCTGCCGGAAGAGCTCAAATACACCCGGGATCACGAGTGGATCCAGGGCGACGGGGCGGCACGCATCGGCATCACCGACTTCGCCCAGGACCAGCTGGGGGACATCGTGTTCGTGGAGCTCCCCGAGCCCGGCAGCCAATTCGAGCCCGGGGACGCCTTCGCCACCGTGGAGTCGGTGAAGGCGGTTTCCGAGGTCTATACCCCTGTCCGCGGAGAAATCACCGCCGTCAATGATTCCCTGGAGGAGAACCCGGAGCTGGTCAATCAGGACCCCTACGGCCGGGGCTGGCTCGTAGAGATAACCATCGGGGACCCCTCGGATCTGAACGGGCTCATGGACCGAGCCGCGTACATGGAAATGCTCCAAGGAGGGGAGTGATGCGATACCTGCCCCACACGCAACAGGATATCGAGAGCATGTTGCAGGTGATCGGGGCCCGCGATCTGGAGGACCTCTTCGCCACCATCCCGCAAGCCTCCCGACGCCGCGGCGAGCTCGATCTGCCCGGGCCTCTCGGCGAATGGGACCTGAAGTGGCAGATGACGGAGCTCGCCTCCGACACGACCCATTCCGGCGGGGCCACGGTGTTTCTGGGAGCCGGGAGCTACGAGCACTACATCCCCGCCGCCCTGCGCCACATGGCCGGCCGATCGGAGTTCTACACCGCGTATACCCCCTATCAGCCGGAAGTGAGCCAAGGCACCCTGCAGGGCATCTACGAATACCAGACCCTCATTACTCGGCTCCTGGGCCTGGAAGTGTCCAACGCCTCGGTGTACGACGGCGCCTCAGCTCTTGCCGAGGCCCTGCTCATGACGCTTCGCATCAACAAGAAGCGCTCCCGGGTCGCCGTATCCCGGGCCATCCATCCCCACTACCGCAAGGTGCTGGCCACCTACTTCGAGCCCCTGGACGCGGAAATCGTGGAGCTGCCCTGCACCGAACAGGGCCTGACCGACACCTCCGGTCTGGACGCAATCGAGGATCTGGCCGCGGTTGCCCTGCAGTCTCCCAACTTCTTCGGCTGTATCGAGCCCATTGAGCACGTCTCCCAAGCCGCGCACGATCTCGGGGCCCTCATGGTCACCTGCTTCAGCGAGCCCCTGGCCTACGGCCTCCTGGAAGGCCCCGGCACCCAGGGCGCGGACGTGGCCTGCGGCGAGGGCCAGAGCCTGGGCCTCCCCCAGGCCTTCGGCGGGCCGGGCCTGGGAATCTTCTGCACCCGAAAACAGTACGTCCGCAGCCTCCCCGGCCGCCTGGTGGGCCAGACCCGGGACCGGGACGGCCGGCGGGGCTTCGTCATGACCCTGGCCACCAGGGAGCAGCACATCCGGCGGGAAAAGGCCACCTCGAACATCTGCTCCAACCAGAACCTCTGCGCCCTCATGGCCGCCATGTACATGGCCTGTCTGGGCGGCTCGGGCATGCTGGAGCTGGCCCGGCTCAATCTGGACAAGACGGAGTACCTGAAGCGTGAGCTTGCGGCCGTGGGGGCGGAGATCCCCTTCCCCACGGCCACGTTCAACGAGTTCGTGGTCCGCTATCCCGGGGACCCCGCCGCCCTCACGGAACGGCTCGCCGAGAGGAATATCGTCCCCGGGCTGCCCCTGGACGGGTACTATCCGGAATGGGCCGGGTATCACCTGGTCAGCGTCACGGAGACCAAGAGCAAAGAGGACATGGACCGTCTGGTCCGGGAGGTGACGGCATGAAGGAAGACAATCTGCCCGGAGCCTCGGGGTTGGTGATGAACGAGCCCCTGCTCTGGGAGAAGGGGGACAGGGGCCGCATCGGCTTTTCCATGCCCGAGCAGGACGTGCCCCGAAGCGAGCCGCCGGCGGGCTCCAGGAGGGAGCCGCCGGACCTGCCCGAGCTCTCCGAGGTGGACATGGTCCGGCATTACACCCGGCTCTCGCAGTGGAACTTCGGCGTGGATTCCGGGACCTATCCCCTGGGATCCTGCACCATGAAGTACAATCCCAAGATCAACGAGGACATGGCCGCCCTGCCCGGATTCGCCGAGTGCCACCCCATGCTCCCGGACCGCATGAGCCAGGGAGCCTTGGGGCTGATGTACCGCCTGCAGGAGCTGCTCGGGGAGATCACCGGCCTGAGATCCGTCACTCTGCAGCCCGCTGCCGGAGCCCACGGGGAATACACGGGAATGCGCATCATCCACGCCCATATCCAGAAGCACTCCGGAAGGCGAAACAAGATGCTCATCCCGGACACCGCGCACGGCACCAATCCCGCAAGCGCGGCCATGTGCGGCTACCGGGCCGTGCCGGTCCAGTCCAACGAGCAGGGCGTGCTGACCGCGGAAAGGGTCGCCGAGCTCATGGACGAGGACACGGCGGGGATCATGGTCACCAATCCCAACACCCTGGGGCTCTTCGAGGAGAACCTGATGGAGATCGCGGAAGCGGTCCACGCCAAGGGGGGTCTGGTCTACTGCGACGGGGCCAACCTCAACGCCCTGCTGGGGATCGTGGACTTCGCCGCCCTGGGAGTGGACGTGCTCCACGTGAATCTGCACAAGACCTTTTCCACTCCCCACGGAGGCGGCGGGCCGGGCTCGGGGCCGGTCTGCGTGCACCCGGATCTGGACCCCTATCTCCCCGTGCCGCGCGTGGAAAGGCATGCCGACGGATACCGCCTATCCCAGGAGCATCCGGACTCCATCGGCAGGCTGCACGGGTTCCACGGCAACTTCGGGGTCATGGTCAAGGCCTACGCCTACATCCTCTCCCTGGGGCCGCAGCTGAAGAAGGTGAGCCAGCTGGCGGTCTTGAACGCCAACTACCTGCGGCAGCGGATCAAGGGCGTGATCAACCTGCCCTACGACCGGCCCTGCATGCACGAGTGCGTGTTCACGGACAGGTATCAGGAAGCGTACAAGGTCACCACCCTGCACATCGCCAAGCGCCTGCTGGACTACGGCTTCCATCCCCCCACGATCTACTTCCCCCTCGTGGTCGAGGGAGCCATGATGCTCGAGCCCACGGAGAACGAGTCCCAGCGGGATCTGGATCTGCTCGTGGAGGCCTATACCCGGATCGCGCGGGAAGCAGAAGAGAATCCGGATCTTCTGCACAGCGCGCCCCACATCACCAAGGTGACCAAGCTGGACGAGACCACGGCGGCCAGGCACCCCTGCCTGACCGGCTAAACCGCGGGCATCGATCATGGGCGAGCCAGCCGCGCGCCGAACCGTAAGCAACTCCCGCCACGGGAGCTGTCGCCTGCTGGAGTACTCCCTGCTGGACTACGCCCGGGCCAGGGAGCTGCAGATCGATCTGCTCCGGCGCAAGGCCGCGCGAGAGATGGAGGAGGACGTGCTCATCATGCTGGAGCACCCACCCGTGTTCACCCTCGGCCGCAGAGGAGATCGGGGAAACCTCCTGATTTCCCGCAACAGACTGGAGGATCTGGGCATTGGCCTTCGGGAGACGGAGCGCGGCGGGGACATCACCTACCACGGTCCGGGACAGGTCGTGGCCTATCCCTTGCTGGACATACGGGCCGCCGGCCTGGGGGTCAGGGCCTTCGTGCACGGCCTGGAGGAAGTCATGATCCGCACCGCCGCGGACTTCGGGGTGCCGGCCGCCCGCCGCGAAACCGAGCGCGGGGCCTGGGCCGGTCCCAGGAAGCTGGGCAGCCTGGGGATCGCCGTATCCCGGGGAATCAGCTACCACGGCCTGGCCTTCAACGTGAATCTCTCCCTGGAGCCCTTCTCCTGGATCAATCCCTGCGGCATGCCCCGGGCGGAGATGACCTCCCTCTGCCGGGAGACGGGACGCCCCCTGAGCACAGCCCCGGTGCGCTCCGCAATGAAGGAGCATTTCCGGGAGGTTTTCGGGGTGCGCTTCGCCGGCGGCTAGTGGGTCAGTGTGTCGGTACGTCAGTGGGTCGGTGGGTCGGTATATCGGTGAATCAGTAAGTCAGTGAGACCGACCTCCGATCTCCGACATCCGATCTCTGACCTCCGACTTCTGACCTCTGATCTCTGACCTCCGACTTCTGATCTCTGACCTCTGACCTCTGACCTCTGATCTCCGATCTCTG
>CAYFSD010000136.1:0-5840 GCA_964345705.1 uncultured Desulfohalobiaceae bacterium | reverse complement strand
GAGAAGCGAAGAAGCGCGCTCGCGATGGACAGAAGGGGCCCATCCGGCTTCCGAAAGGAAGGAAATGGAAAGCGGTCAGCGCTTGCTCCCGGTGCTCGGGCTTGAGCTGCCAGGGCCCGAGACATGCAAGCCGGACTGCCGCAGGAGGGAAATGAATTTCTCCGCCAGCACCGGGTCGAACTGATGCCCCGCATTCTGTTGAATTTGCGCGATGGCCTCCTCGGGGGAAACCGCCCTGCCGCTGGGACGATCGGTGACCATGGCCTCATAGGCCTCTGCCAGGGCCAGGATGCGGCAGGCCAGGGGGATGTCGTCCCCGGACAGCCCCAGGGGATAGCCTGTGCCGTCCCATCGCTCGTGGTGCTTGAGGATCCAGTCCGCAACCTCGGCCATCTCGGGGACGGCCCTGGCGATACGGCTGCCGGTCTCGCTGTGCTGCTGCATCTCGCGCCTTTCCAGCTGGCTCAGGGACTCGGGCTTGAACAGGATGCGATCCGGAACAGCGAGTTTTCCCACATCGTGATAGCGGGCCAGGGTGCGGAGGTTGTCCACGAACCCCTCCGACAGCCCCATGCTACGGGCCAGGGGCTCCATGAGCTCTTGCAGTCGTTGACAGTGCCGCTCGTTGACGAAGTCCCAGGCCTCCATGGCGCGCATCAGGGTCTTGACGATCTCGCCTTGGGCAACTTGCTCCCTCTGGATCTTGTCCCGATACATCCGGTTGTCCGCTTCCCGGAAGAGCGCCTCCATATCCGCGGGCCGCTGCCGGTTCACCGCGTATCCCATGGACAGGGAAACCGGGACCGCGGGATCGATACGATTGTTTTCCTCGGCCGACCGCTTCAGGCGCTGGGCCAGCCGCTCGGCTTCATCCTTGTCCATGTCCGGAACGAAGATGGCGAACTCGTCCCCCCCGATCCGGGCGATGATGTCGCTGGCCCGGAAGTTCTCCCGCAGCAGCTCGGCCGCACGCTTGATGATCTCGTCGCCCTTGGCGTGCCCCAGGGTATCGTTGACGAACTTCATCCCATCCAGGTCGCAGAGGATGAGCCCCACGCTCTCGCTCCGATCCTTCTGCAGACGGTGCATCTCCTCCTGGAAGAAATTGCGGTTGTACAGCCCGGTGAGGGAGTCGTGGAAGCTCGCGTAGCGGAGCTTTTTCTCCGTCTCCACCCGTTCCGTGATGTCGATGATAGTGAGCAGGGAGAGTGTTTCGCCGTTCCGGGGAATCAGCGAGCTGGACACCAGGCAGCTCACCTCCTTCTCCTCCCCCCCGGACTGCACCCGCAGGCTCGCCTCGGCCTGATCCGTGTTGCGCCCCGTCTCGAAGGTGTGCAGCAGGGCGTTCTTGATCGCACAGGGCTCGCATTTGAGGCCGAAGCCGCAGCCGCGCGGGTCGTCCCGGTGATGGCCGCAGGAAAACACCTCCCCCACGCGCCGCTGGGTCAATCGATTCTGGGGCAGGCCAAAAAAACGGCTGGTGAACCGGTTCGCCTTGCGGATGCTCATGTTCCTGTCCACCAGAAGCATAATGAGGGGGGCGTTCTCGTAGATCGCGGTGAGCTCCCGCTCCCTCTCCTCCAGCCCCTGCTGCGCGAGCACCCGGTCGGTGATGTCCAGCAGGGACAGGCGCCACTGCGCCACTGCCCCGTCCTCCGCCAGGTCGGCCAGGATGTCGGCCCGAACCCATTGCACGGACTTGTTCTCCCTGGCGAGCCTCAACTCCTCGCTCTGCACCTCCCCTGTCTCCCCGGCCCGCTTCAACGCGGCGAAATAGTCGTTCTGGCTCTGCCGGCTGATGAATGCGCTCAGGGTCTTGTATTTCAAGCTGGAGCGCACGGCGCCCAAAATGGACACCCCGCTCAGATTGCACCTGGCAATGAATCCCTTGGAATCGATCGTGACGTACCCGCACGGGGCAAGCTCGTACAGGTCCTCGAACTCCCGGTGCAGCGTGCTCAGCTCCTGCTGGGCCCTCAAAAGCTCCTCGTTCTGGATCTCCAGCTCCGCCTGGTACACCTGCAGCTCGTGAAGGAGCTCGAGCATGTCCCCGGAATAGTCCGAGACATCCACCTCCCGCCCCTGTAGGAGCGCCTCCGCCTTCCGCCGGAGCTCATCAAAGGAGCTCGATTTCCTACCCCCTTCGCTCATGCCGAACCTCCGTGAAGCGGGCCTGTGGGGCGAGCAGCCCCACGGCTCACGCATATTGAAATGAAAGCAGGATGCGGTAGGGCCTCCGATTCTGTTGGGGGACGATCCTTCCCTGCACGAACAGGGGCTGGCCATCTTCCTTCCCCCCCAGCTGGAAAAGCGGGGTCTGGAAATCCTCTTCCCGCTCCAAGGCGTCCTCCAGCCGGGACTGCAATCCACTGCCCTCCAGCCTTCGCCAGGCAAGATGGAAAAAATTCTCGCCTTCCGAGCCCTCCGCGGACAGGTCCAGGATCCGATACAACTCCGGGTTGGCGAGGACCAGTCGGGCCCGGTAGTCCAGGACCGCCATGGGCTGACGGCTCATGTCGAAGACGCCTTGCACCAGCGTCCAGGTCTGCTCCAACTCCTCATTGATCTCCTGCATTCGCTCCTGGGCCTTTTTCTGCGCGTCCACATTGCGGAAGGTGCCAACAACTCCCATGATCCTGTTGTTCATGGAGCGATAGGGCATGACGCGCATCACGTACCAGACCCCCTCCCTGGTCCGAACCTCGCGCTCCACGGGAACGAGCTGATCCAACACCCTCTGCATGTCACCGATCAAGTCGTCGTACTCCAGGTTGGTGACCTGGTGCTCCAAGGGGCGGCCCACATCGGACTCGATGAGGTTGATGATCCGGGTGGCCTCCCGGGAATAGCGCTTGATCCGCAGCTTGTCGTCCACGAACACCGTGGCGATCTCCGTGTTGTTCAACAGATTGTTGATGTCGTCCTGGGCCGAGGACAGCTCATCCACCTTGCTCTGCAGCTCCGAGTTGAGCGTTTCCAGCTCTTCGTTGAGCGATTGCAGCTCCTCCTTGGACGACTCCAGCTCCTCGTTCGTGGACTGCAGCTCCTCGTTGGAGGACTGCAGCTCCTCGTTCGTGGACTTGAGCTCCTCGTTGGAGGATTCCAGCTCCTCCACCGTGGTCTGGTAATCCTCCCGCAGCCGGCGCAGCGATTCCTCCAGCTCCTTGATCCAGGCCTTGTACTGGTTTGGGGAGACCTCCTCCCCGCTTTCGCTTTTCACCACCGCGTGTTCCTCGGCCGTGTCTGGGGCCCCAGATACATCCTCGAAGGCGAAGAGCAGCCTGCCGGACAGCTCGCGAGGACGCTCCAAGGGACAGACATAGAGGTTGACCCGCTGCTGGCCCCGGTCCGTAATCGCCTGGACGTTCTTGCGCGACGCGTCCCGCCATTTGGAAACCGCCTCTCGCATGGCCGCGGAGAGCTCCATGCGCAGGCCTTCCCGGGCCATATCCAGGATGTTCTGCGAGGGCGGTCCGCTAGCGGGTTCCAGGTATTTTCCGGTCCGGCCCTGAATATGCAGAATGGTGCCCTCTTGGTCCGTAAGCACCGCGGGCAGGGCGAAACGCTCCAGAACCGCGCGCTGGGTCAGACGCTCGGCGCTCTCCTGCGGCCTGTGGCCGGATTTGTCCCCCGCCTTCTCCACCACTGCCGGCATGCCCGTGGGGAACTCCACCTGTTGCCGTCGGGAAGGCGGAACCTCCAGGCGGCGGTAGATCTTCCACGTGGAGTGAAGCGCCTCGAACAGATTGGTGAACCCTCCGATGGTCTCGGAGGAGCCGAGCATGAGCGCACCCCCCGGAAGCAGGGTGTGGTGGAAGAGGGGGAGCAGCCGTTTGTGGGCCGATGTGTCCAGGTAGATCAACAGGTTGCGGCACAGCAAAAGATGCAGCCTGGAGAAGGGCGGATCCCTGAGCACGTCCTGTACGGAGAAGACGGCGCACTCGCGGAGCTCCTGGCTCACGCGATAGTTTTCCCCCTCTTTGTAAAAAAAGCGGGCCAGCCGCTCCTGGCTCACATCGGTCATGATGCTGGCCGGATAGACGCCCTCCCTGGCCCGTTCGATGGCTCGTCCGTCGATATCCGTGCCGAAGAGCTGCACCCTGACGCGGTGGGGCAGCTCGTCCTGGCACTCCTGAAGGATCATGGCCAGGGAGTAGACCTCCTCCCCGGTGGAGCAGCCCGCAATCCAGGCCCGGAAGACGCCGTCCTCCTCCATCCCGCCGAGGATATCCGGCAGGATATCCCGTTTGAGCACCTCAAAGGCCTTGGGCTCGCGGAAAAAATTGGTGACACCGATGAGCAGCTCGCGGAACAGGGCGTCTAGCTCTTCCGGGGCCTGTCGCAGAAAGCGGATGTAGCTCTCGGGATCCTTAATCTGATTGAACCCCATCCTGCGGTTGATGCGGCGCAGCAGGGTGCTCTTCTTGTACGCGGAAAAGTCGTGCCCCACCTGCACCCGGAGCAGGGCGAAGATCTTGGGCAGCCAGTCCTGTTCCGCTTGGGTCTTTCTGTCCCGGGAAGCCTCGGGAAAGCCGAGATAATGCACGATCCATCCCGGCATCTCCGCCGGAGTCAGGATCATGTCCACCAGGCCCGTGTTCGCGGCGCTCCGCGGCATGCCCTCGTGTTTCGCCGAGGCCTCGGACTGGGCCACCACGAGCCCCTCCGCCCCCTTGACCTCCTTCAGCCCCACGCTTCCGTCCGACCCGGTCCCGGACAAAACGACAGCAATGGACCTGTTCCCCCGATCCGCGGCCACGGATCGGAAGAGGAAATCGATGGGTTGGGAGGGCCTCTGCTCCACGGAAGCCAAGAGCTGAATCACGCCGTTGTAGAGACTGAGCTCCTGTTGAGGAGGGACCACGTAGATGTGGTCGGGCCGCAGGGAAACACCGTCTGCCGCCATTTCCACCGGCACGGAGGTGTTTTTCTGCAAAAGCTCCGGCAGCATGCTCCGCTTGTCCGGAGACATGTGCACCAGAACAATGTAGGCGGCGCCGGTCTCTTCCGGAAGGTTGTCGAAAAAGGTCCGCAGCGCCTCCAAGCCGCCGGCCGAAGCCCCCAGGGCGACCACGGGGAACCGGTCCTGTTGCCGGGAATCGTCTTCCGCCAAACCCGGGGCCTCGCTCAGGGCCTCCTGGATCTTTGTTTCCTTGGGTTGAGAATCATGCTGATCTTGGGGCATCATCTCTTCTCCCGGCAAAAAAAGCCGTGTCTCCGTGCGTGAACACCACGGAAGTAGGGCAAACAAGACATGGGAATCGCCCTATTCCCCTTTTTCTATTCCAACATTGGCACAATTTTCCCTTATTGCCTACCACCTCGTGCCCGGCCATACTGACGCACTTTTGCGGGAAAATCCACCGTCGCGGCCACTCCCTGTCCGGAATCGGGCCTCAACGCTCTCTATTGTCCCCACGCTCTGCGTGGGGACATGTCAGGGACGAGAATGACCGCGGGAGCGGTCGGAGCTCGTTCCCACGCAGAGCGTGGGGAGGATAATAGGTGTTGAGGAGAACAAGATCATCCTGAATTACGTCCTGCCTGAAATTGTGGGAACACTCATCCTCTGCTATAATTTTAATAGAGGTAACCATGACTTCATCAAGCACCCCGGATCAGCGTCCCATTCTCCTGCTCGGAGCCACAGGCTACGTTGGCGGGCGTCTTCTGCCGCGCCTGCTGGACCTGGGCTACCGCGTCCGGGCCGGTGTTCGCTCCCCGGCCAAGCTGGCCTGTCGCCCCTACGGGGCTCACCCCGGCCTGGAGATCGTTTCCGTCAACGTCCTGGACTACGACTCCCTCCGCGAGGCCATGCGCGGCTGCCGGGCGGCGTATTA
>CAYFSD010000135.1:0-5844 GCA_964345705.1 uncultured Desulfohalobiaceae bacterium | reverse complement strand
GAAGACAGAAGACGGAGGTCGGACGACGGACGACAGATGACGGCCCCATGAGGAAAAGATATCCTTACGGGTCCGCTGTTGCCTACCCACCCGAGGTCCCAAACGGTGAACGGTGAACGGTGAACGGTGAACGGTGAACGGGGAACGCGGATTCGGAGGTTGGAAGTCGGAGATCGGACGTCGGATGTCGGACGGAAGACAGAGGACGGAAGACGGAGGACAGAAGACAGAAGCCGAAAGAGAAGGGCCCAGGGTTTATAGGCCGCGATTCGGGATGCAAGGCCACGGGGCGGAGAGCTGAGGCCCTGGAACGGAATATACACTGAACGGAGAACGCGGAACCCGGAACGGGGTAGGGAGAGAATATGCGGAGCGCTTGGCAATTCTTGGGCGTCGTCGCGGGGCTGGCTCTGGTGTATGCTTTGCTCGCGGCTCCGGCGGGAGCCGGAACCAAGCATCTCACCTACAGCAGCTTTTTCCCGCCCAGCCACGTTCAGAGCAAGCTGGCAAAGGCCTGGAGCCGGGAGATCGAGGAGCGGACCCAGGGCGAGGTGCGTGTCCAGTTCTATCCCGGCCAGAGCCTGACCAACGCGGCACAGACCTTTGATGCGGTAGTGAACGGGAGAACGGATATCGGCATGTCCTGTCTGCTGTACAACCGGGGGCGCTTCCCCCTGATGGAGTTCATCACCCTTCCCTTCGGCAATCCCGACGGACGGTTCGCCACCGCGATCATCAACGAGATCCATGACAAATTCCAACCCGAGGAGCTCTCCGAGGTCAAGGTGCTCTATTTCCACGCCCACGGGCCGGGGTTCATCCATGCCGTGGACGAGCCGGTTCGCTCTCTGAAGGACCTCGAGGGCATGGACATCCGCTGTCCCGGGGCCGTATCCGAGACCGTCAGGCATCTGGGCGCCAATCCGGTGACCATGCCCATGCCCGAGGTCTATCAGTCCCTGAAGAAGGGAGTGGTGGACGGAGCGGTCTATCCCATGGAGACGAACAAGGGATGGAAGATGGGCGAGGTGATCGAGAGCAGCACCGCGAG
The DNA here is from genome assembly GCA_964345705.1 of uncultured Desulfohalobiaceae bacterium. Lineage (GTDB taxonomy): Bacteria > Desulfobacterota > Desulfovibrionia > Desulfovibrionales > Desulfothermaceae > JAIPDU01. Next base: position 4,793 of record CAYFSD010000135.1, on the reverse strand, counting down.
CTATCCCGTGGCCTATTCCGTGGGTTTTTTCGTGGTCATGAACCAGGACAGATGGCAGAGCCTTTCCGAGGAGGCCCAAAAGAGCATCGAGGAAGTGAGCCGGGAGTGGGTGCCCAAGCACGGCAAGGCCTGGGACCGCAGCGATTTCGAGGGGATGCGCTTCAGCCTCAATCAGGGCAATAGCGTGGTCGGGCTGGACCAGGACCGGGCAAAGCGATGGAAGAAGGCCGTGGAGCCCGTTTTCGAGACCTACGTGGACAAGACGGAGAAAAAGGGCCTGCCCGGACAGGAGGTCCTGGACTATCTGCGCAAGCGCCTGCGGCAGTACAGGAACGACGATTTCCAGAGCCGCTACATCGCCGAATGAACACACTTTACTCGTGTGGCGTCCAGGAAATCCTCAGAACCTCCGCTCGAGCGAGCGTTCAAAAACAGCCCGCGAAGAAGTTCTGTCGGATCCAAATGTTTTTATTCTTTTTGGGGACGCCACATTAGCCGCACCCGGAGAGGACATGTTCGGCGAGCTGGTCCGGAGAGTGAGCCTTGTGTTGCAGATCCTGGCCGGAGTGCTCCTTCTGGCCATGATGGGGCTGGCCTGCGCGGATGTCGCCGCGGGGGCCGCGGACGCCTCCATACTGGGCTCCACGGAGCTCATCAGCCTGATGGCCGCGCTCCTGGTGGCCTTTGTCCTGCCCCTGGCCCATCGCAACGAGGCCCATGTGGGCATCGATCTCGTGTATCGCCGGCTGGGCCCCCGGGGCAAGCGGATCAACGACGCCCTGGTCAGCCTGCTCAGCGCGGGGTTCTTCGCCGTGGCCAGCTGGCAGTGCTTCACCTATGCCGAGGAGCTGCGGCGTTCGGGTCAGGTTTCCTCCACCCTCGAGCTGCCCACCTATGGCATCCTCTACGCCGTCTCCTTCGCCTGCCTCGTGGTGTTTTTCCAGGTGCTGGTCGAACTGGCGCGAATTCCCGGAAGGAAGTGAGATGTCCTATTTCGTGACCGTGGGCCTGGCGGGCATCGTGGTCCTGATCGCCCTGTTCTTCACCCGCATCCCCGTGGCCTATGCCCTGGCCATCGTGGGAGTGGCCGGATACGCCGTGCTGACCAGCGTGGACTCCGCGCTCACGCTGCTGTCCAGGGACCTGTACAGCGTGTTTTCCTCCTACAGCCTGGCCCTGGTGCCCCTCTTCGTGTTCATGGGCTTCATCGGGTACTACGCCGGGGTGAGCCGCAAGCTCTACGACATGGCCCACAAGCTGAGCGCCGGTCTACGCGGCGGGCTGGGCGTGGCCACGGTTGTGGCCAGCACGGCCTTCGGGGCGGTGTGCGGCTCGACCACGGCCACCGCGGCCACCGTGGGCTCCATCGCCCTGCCGGAGATGCGGCGCTACGGGTACGGATCCAGGCTGTCCGCCGGGTCCATCGCCGCGGGAGCCGGTTTGGGGATCCTCATGCCCCCGAGCGTGGTGCTCATCATCTACGGCATCCTGACCCAGGTCTCCATCGGCAAGCTCTTTTTGGCAGGGATCATTCCCGCTTTGTTCATCACCCTCCTTTTCGCCGGAGCGGTCCTGGTGTACACTTGGCTGGACCCGGAACAGGCCCCGGCCACGGAACGGATCGGTCTGGGACAGAGGCTGCGGGCTTTGGGCGAGGTGTGGGAGACGCTCCTTGTCTTCATCCTGGTCATGGGCGGGATGTTCCTCGGGTTCTTCAGCCCCACCAAGGCCGGTGCGATCGGCTCCGCCCTTCTTCTGGCCATCGTGCTGTTGCAGGGCAGGCTGTCCTGGAGGAACTTCAAAAGCGCGGTGAGCGATACCCTGAGCGTGTCCTGCATGGTGATCATGCTGGTGGCCGGGGCCACCATCTTCGGGCATTTCCTGGCCCTGTCCCGTCTGACCATGGAGCTCTCCAGCCTGGTCTCCGGGCTGAGCTGGCCCGCCTGGGCGGTGATGGGCCTGATCTGCCTGATCTATCTCCTTGCCGGGTGCTTTGTGGACGCCCTGGCCCTGATCACGTTGACCATCCCCATTTTTTATCCCATAGTAACCGATTTGGGGTACGATCCCATCTGGTTCGGCGTCCTCATCGTGCTCATCACCCAGATGGGCACCATCACTCCGCCGGTGGGCGTGAACGCCTTCATCGTCAAGGGCCTTTCCGCTGAGCTCAAGCTGGAGGATGTCTTCGTCGGGGTGCTCCCCTTTCTGGGGGCCCTGTTTTTGGGGATCGGCGTCATTATCGCCTTCCCCTCCATCGTGACCTTTCTGCCCGGATTGATGGGATGATTCGGTTTCTTTCAGACTCTAGCGGATGGGGAAGAGGAGCTATGGCACAGTTTTTGTGGGAAATCGGGACCGAGGAGATGCCGGCCAGGTTCCTGCCGGATCTCATGCGGCAGCTGGAGGAGCTCTTTGTCCACTCCCTGGAGGGACTGGGCCTCGGCTTTCAAGGGGTGGAGACCTTCGCCACGCCGCGGCGGCTCGTGGCTTGGCTCCCGGAGATCGAATCCAGGCAGCGGGAAAGCGAGGAGCTGGTCACCGGCCCCCCGGTGCGGATCGCGTACGACGAGCAGGGCGGGCTGACCCGGGCGGGGACGGGCTTCGCCGCATCCCAGGGCGTGGACCAGCAGGATGTCTTTGTTACGAGCACGGAAAAGGGTGAGTATCTCGCGGCCCGGGTGCGGTGCGGCGGAGAGGAAACCATCCGTCTCCTGCCGGAGATCTGCGCCGAGATCCTGGGCAAGCTCTCCTTCCCCAAGAAGATGCGCTGGGAATCCTCGGGATTCCTCTTCGGCCGTCCCATCCGCTGGATGGCAGCCCTTCTGGACGAGGAAGTGGTCCCGGTGCAGGGGGCCTCCCTGAGCGCGGACCGCTGGACCTGGGGGCACCGGGTGCAGGGGCCGGGTCCCTTCCGGATCTCCCGCGCGGAGGAATACTTCCCCATCATACGGGAGCAGGGGATGGTGGTCCTGGATCGCGATGAGCGCAGGGACCGGGTCAAGCGCGAGGGCGAGGAGCTGGCCCGGGAGAAGGGCGGCAGCGTGGTCTGGGAGGAGGAGCTCCTGGAAGAGGTGATCGATGTGGTGGAGCAACCCAAGGCCGTTCTCGGGGGGCTGGATCGCAAGTATCTGGATCTTCCCCGGAATGTCCTTCTGACTTGCATGGAGAGCCACCAGAAGAGCTTTGGGGTGGAGGACGAGCAGGGCCATCTGCTCCCCTATTTCCTGTGCACCCTCAACCTGGAGCCCAAGGATCTGGACCTGGTGCGCAACGGATGGGAGCGCGTGCTCAAGGCCCGGCTGGAGGACGCCAATTTCTTCTGGAGCGTGGACTCCCGGGCCAGCCTGGAGCAGTGGCGCGAGGCCCTGAAGAAGGTGGTCTTCATGGGCCCTCTGGGGAGCATGTGGGACAAGAGCGAGCGCCTGAAGCGCATGGGCCGGTATCTGGACGAATCCCTCGCCACCGGCATAACCCGGGAGATCGAGCGGGCCGCGGCGATCTGCAAGACGGATCTGGTCTCCGAGGTCGTGGGCGAGTTCGACAACCTCCAGGGCCACATGGGCGGAATCTATGCCCGCCAAAAGGGCGAGGCCGAGACCGTGGCCCGGGCCGTGGAGGAGCATTACCATCCCGAGGGGCCGGAGAGCCCGGTGCCGCGGAGCATGGCCGGGTCGATCCTCTCCGTGGCGGAGAAGCTGGACAATCTGGTGGGCTGCTTTTCCCTGAACATGATTCCCACCGGGGCCCAGGACCCCTACGCCCTGAGACGTCAGGCCCTGGGAATCGTGCGCATCGTGCTGGAGAAGGGTCTGCGGCTCTCCCTCTCGGACATGATCCGACAGGCCAGGGAGTGCTACGGGAGCTTCGAGGAGAAGCTCACTTCGGAGGAATGCCGCGCGGCCCTGGAGGACTTCTTCCTGCAGCGCGTTCGGGCCTACTATACCGGCCAGGGGTTCGATACGCGCATCGTGGAGGCGGCGGTCCAGGCCGGGGCGGACGATCTCTGCCTCCTGGACAAGCGCCTGAGGGCCCTGGACCGGTTCAGCCGGGTGTCGGACTTCGAGTCCGCGGTGCTCACCTTCAAGCGGGTGGACAACATCATCCGCAAGCAGGGTGCCCAGGAGGGGCCCCTGGACGGGGAATACGATACCCCGAGCCTCGCGGAGGAGCAGGAGAAGGAGCTGGCCCGCAGCATCGAGGAGCTGGGGCCCAAATGGCGCGAGCTGTGGCAGGCGGAGGACTTCGACAGCCTCCTGGCCCAGCTTCGCGAGCTGCGTCCGGTGGTGGACGCCTTCTTCGATCACGTCATGGTCATGACCAAGGACAGCGACCTGCGGCGCAACCGGCTCCAGCTGCTCTGGGCCCTGCTCGCCATGCTGTCCGGGTTGGCGGCCTTTAGCGAGCTGCAGATCTAGTGTTGCGTCCGCGAAATAAACATAAAGAATTTCTTCGCGGGCCATTTTTTCACTTCGAAGCGCAGGTTCTGGATTTTCTATCGTTCCTCGCGCGGGGACCCTCAACCACGCGCTACTTTCTGTGTCGATATCCGTCCTGATTGAAACGAAGGCAAGAAAAGTGAGAGCAGTGTTCCACCCACGCGACGAACGAAGAAAATCCTCAGAACCTGCGCTCGAGCGAGCGTTCAAAAACAGCCCGCAAAGAAATTCTGTCTGATCCAAATGGTTTTATTCTTTTTGGACGCCACGCTAGCAGAACGTTTTGGCTTGACAGGGCCGGGTTTTCCTCGTACAAGGTTGCGCGCGGAGCGCTGAACAAAGAGCCGCGGCAAT
>CAYFSD010000134.1:0-5855 GCA_964345705.1 uncultured Desulfohalobiaceae bacterium | reverse complement strand
GCAGAAGACCATCACCCTGACCCGGAGGGAGGATTAGTCTCGCGCCCGTGAAATAGATATTTTTTGAGTCTGGTGTCATTATTCACCACCTCGCTAGTCGTGCTGTTGCCGCGGAATCGGCTCGACGCCTTACGGAAAAATGTGTAAGATGAAAAGAAAAAGTCCACCGGTGTCCTGAGCTAGGACCCATCAGATCACAGAAGGAGGCACCTATGGAAATCGTGGGAGAGCTCATTAATGCGAGCAGGAAGAAGATCGCGGAGGCGATCAAGTCCCAGGACGTGGAATACATTCAGGATACGGCGAAACAACAGCGGGACAGCGGCGCGGACTTTATCGATGTGAACGCCGGAACCTTCGTGGGCCGGGAAAAGGAATACATGCACTGGCTCATCCAGACCGTGCAACAGACGGTGGACGCGCCGTGCTGCATCGACAGCCCGGACCCCGAGGTGGTGGAAACCGCGCTGGACCTGCACCGGGGCACCCCCATGATCAACTCCATCTCCCTGGAAACGGAGCGCTATAATGCCCTGATGCCCATCGTGACCAGCAAGGAGTGCAAGGTGGTCGCCCTGTGCATGAGCGATCAGGGTATGCCCGAGTCGGCCGAGGACCGGTTCGCCATCGCGGAGAAGCTGGTCAATTCCCTGGTGCAGAAGGGGGCGAAGAAGGAGAACATCTATGTCGACCCCTTGGTGCAGCCCATATCCACCAACGACAGCTACGGCTTGGAATTCCTCAACGCCATCGAGCGGATCATGACCGAGCTGGAGGGCGTGCACACCATCTGCGGCCTGTCCAACATCTCCTTCGGTCTGCCCAAGCGGCAGCTATTGAACCAGAACTTCGCGGTCATGGCCGCGCTCAAGGGGTTGGACTGCGCCATTATCAACCCCCTGGACCGGAGGCTGATGGCCAATATCCTGGCCGCGGAAGCCATGGCCGGCAGGGACAGCTTCTGCATGAATTTTCTGGACGCCTATCGCTCCGGGAAGCTCGACTAGGAGATGCCCGAGGCGCGCTGGTCAGGCGACGGGGTAAGGGTTTTTCGGGCGCGCACCCCGCGGGCGGTCATTGCCTGCTCGGTGCTGGAGCCCGAGCTGGAGAGCCTGCGCGGGAGGGATGAGGGGGTGACCCCCATCTACCTGGAGCAGGACATGCACCAGACCCCGCACCTGTTGCCGGAAATGCTCCAGGAACAAGTGGACCGGGCGGCCCGCTGGGCGGAGCAGATCGTGCTGGGCTACGGTCTTTGCTCCAACGGGATCGTGGGGGTCACCGCTCCCGAGCAGGGATTGGTGGTGACCAAGGCCCATGACTGCGTGGCCCTCTTCCTCGGCTCCATGGAGGCGCACAACCGCTTGAGCCGGGAAAATCCCGGGACCTATTACCTGACCCAGGCCCTCATCGCGAGGGACAAGGACCCCCTGGGCAGGCTGGAAAGGGAATACGTCCCCAGAATGGGCCGGGAGGCTGCGGAATGGGGGGCACGCGAAGAGCTCAAGCACTATTCCCGGTTCGTGCTTATCCATACCGGGACGGGGGATCGCCAGGCCCTTCTGGCCCGGGCCCGGGCCAACGCCGAGTTCTTCGGCAAGGAGCTCCTCGAGGTCCGAGGGGACGGGAGCTATCTGGAGCGGATCCTCCACGGGCCCTACGACGGGCGATTCTTCTACCTTCTCCGGCAAGGCGAACAGATTCATCAGCGCTGGTTCCTCGGGGAAATGGCCTGAGGCCGCTTCCCCGGGTCGGCCGCTTGAAAAGCAAGCAGCGGCCCGGCTGTCCCAGACATGCGTGGCAGTCATGCGGCAAAAGATGCCAGGGACACGCCGAACCAGCCGAACCTCAACAAGGAGTGACGACTATGCAAAAGGAACAGACTTCAGTCATCGAGACCGCCAAGGATTACTACGACAGCCACGACGCGCACACTTTCTACCACACCATCTGGGGCGGCGAGGAGCACCATCTGGGCATCTACCGCACCCCGGAGGATTCGGTGTACGAGGCCAGCCGCCGGACCATCGGTCATATGGCCCGCTACTGCACCAAGCTGGGCGAGGACACCACGGTGCTCGATCTGGGCTCGGGAATGGGCGGCACCGCCCGCTATCTGGCCGGAACCTTCGGCTGCAGCGTGGTGGGGCTCAACCTGAGCGAAGCGGAAAACGAATTGCACCGAGAGAAGAACCAAAAGCAGGGCCTGGATTACTTGATCGAGGTGGTGGACGGGAACTTCGAAAACGTGCCCTATCCGGACGCCTCCTTCGATGTGGTGTGGTCCCAGGACGCCATACTGCACAGCCCGAACCGCAAGCAGGTGCTGTCCGAGGCGGTCAGGGTCCTGAAAAAGGGCGGCGAGCTCATCTTCACCGATCCCATGCAGACCGAAGACGCGTACGAGGAGTTCCTGCAGCCCATTCTGAAGCGGATTCACCTGGAGTCCCTGGCCACTCCGACGTACTACATCAACACGGCCAAGGAGCTGGGGCTGAAGCATGTGGCCTTCGAGAACCTGACCCCGCAGCTGGTCAATCACTACGCCAAGATCCTGCAGGATACGGAGGCCCGGGAGTCCGAGCTCAAGCAGAAGGGCGTGAGCCGGAAGTACCTGGAGCACATGAAGGAAGGGCTGCGCAACTGGGTCCTGGGTGGCCAGTACGGCCATCTGACCTGGGGGATTTTCTGCTTCCGCAAGATCTAGGAAGGAGAACGGACAAAGGGGAAAGCGCCCCGCCCTGGGCGCGGCGCGCTCCCGCGATCCGTCATGCCGCGAGGGGGCCCGGTTTGGGTCCCCTCGCCTTTTTTCAGACCGGCGACCCCAGGCCGCCGGTCGCCGTACAGGGAACACGTCCCGTTTGCCGGGAGAAGCCCCTTTGTGGCGGGATCCCGGCGGAAGGGACAGAGAACGGGAAAACGCGACGAGGGAGAGGGCGCACGGATATGACACATCGATTGCAAGCCGACTGCCTGCCTGTGCTCATCGGCAGCATCCCCTATGAGGATCATCAGGAGGCGACGGATCTGGTTCTTGACTACACCCCGGAGATCCCGCTCTGGGTTCAGCTCCCGCTGTACAGGGACGAGGGCATGATGGCCCAGTTCCTTCCCGGCTTGCCCGGCTACCGCCGCGACGGGGACACGGACTATGTGGACACCGGGGACGAGGGCTTTGAGCAGGAGCTCTTGGCCTTTTACGAGGAGTACATGGCGGTGACGGAAGGCGGGCAGACCCTGGGGGAGACCCGCTTCAAGCTGGAGCCGGACCGCGCGGAGGGATTCTACACCCTGCTGCGTACCGTGGAGAGCAGGGGGCTCTCCCTGACCGGGATCAAGGGGCAGATCACCGGCCCCATCACCTTCGCCACCGGGGTGAAGGATCAGAACAAGAAGGCGGTGTTCTACGAGGAGCAGCTGCGTGACGCGGCGATCAAGCTGCTCGCGTTGAAGGCGGCATGGCAGGTGGAGCAGCTGGCCCGTTTCCAGGTCCCCGTGATCCTCTTCTTCGACGAGCCGGCCCTGGCCGGTTTCGGCTCCTCGGAATTCATCAGCATCAGCAAGCAGGACGTGCTGAGCAGCTTCGCCGAGATCACGGAACAGGTCCATGCCAGGGGCGGCCTGGCCGGGGTCCACGTCTGCGCCAACGCGGACTGGTCCCTGGTGCTCGACTCCAACGTGGACATCCTGAGCTTCGACGCCTATTCCTACTTCGACAAGCTGCTCCTGTACTCGGACGAGCTGCGACGGTTCCTCGACGCGGGCAAGATTCTGGCCTGGGGGATCGTTCCCACCATGGAGGCGGAGGAGATCGACAAAGAAAGCGTGGACTCCCTGGCCTCGCAGTTCTGGGCCAGGTTCGAGGCCCTGCGGAAGCAGACCGGTCTGGAGGGGAAGCAGCTGATGAGCCAGTCCCTGATCACCCCGAGCTGCGGGACGGGGTCCCTTACCCGCGAACGGGCGGAGAAGGTCCTGCAGCTGACCCGGGGGCTCTCGGAGCGGATCCGGCAGGATCTGTAGCAGAGGCCCCCGATCTTTCAATTGCTGCCTTGCTTCAAAAAGCTCAAGCTTTCACCCAGAGTTGCTCACGGTCATACCTGACGCGAAAACGCCCTTGAATCCGAGATGTCGGATTCAAGGGCGTTTGTAACTATTCAGCACTTTGATCCGCCCACGGGCACGGGGCCCTTGAATCAGCTGGCCATCGGATCTGCCTTTTTTCCGCCCGGCACTTCGTGATGTCCGGGATCCACTTATTGTCCCCACGCTCTGCGGGAGGACTTGTCAGGGACGCTCCGCGTCCAGAATGACCGCGGGAGCGGTCGGAGCACGTTCCCACGCAGAGCGTGGGAACGATAATAAAGCTTTGTTTGGACGAAGGCTTACCCATATCCGAGGCGCAAAAGATTTTGAAACCGGAGTGTATGGAGAATACATGAGGATTTCAAAATCTTGCGGCAACGAAGGAAATGGGTGAGATTTCGTCCAAACACTAGGCGATGGCCTCGCGATCGCGCAACCCCAGGAAATAGAGCACGCAATCCAGGCTCACGTTGCTCAGGGCCTGCTTGGCCCCCTGCTTGACCACGGGCTTGGCCCGGAAGGCGATGCCCAGCCCCGCAAGATTCAGCATGGGCAGATCGTTGGCCCCGTCGCCCACGGCGATGACCTGCTCCAGGGAGATGCACTCCCTGTCCGCGAGATGCTGCAAAAGCTCCGCCTTCTTCTCCCCGTCCACGATCTCGCCGCGCACCCGGCCGGTGAGCCGGTCCCCCTCAAGCTCCAGCTCATTGGCGAAGACGTAGTCGATTCCCAGCCGGTTCTGCAGGTGCCTGCCGAAGAAGGAGAATCCGCCGGAGATGATGGCCACCTTGTAGCCCAGGATCTTCAGATTGCGGATCAGGCGTTCCGCGCCCTCGGTCAGGGGCATCTCCTCGGCCACCCGCTCCAGCTCCCGGCGGGACAGCCCCTTCAGCTGCGCCACGCGGTGGATGAGGCTCTGCTTGAAATCCAGCTCCCCGTTCATGGCCTGCTCCGTGATGCGGCACACCTCGTCGCTGACCCCGGCCCGATGGGCCAGCTCGTCGATGACCTCGGTCCGGATCAGGGTGGAGTCCATGTCAAAGGCGATGAGCCGCCTGTGACGGCGGTAGGGGGTATCCTCCTGGATCCCGATGTCGATCCCCGCGTCCTGGGACAGGGCCAGAAACTCCTCGCGCAGCCAGGATATGTTCACCGCGGGTCCCCGCAGGTCCAGCTCGATGCAGGTGGGGGCGGAGCCAGAGTCCGAAAGGGGGCGTCTGGCGGAGAGGCGGTGGGTGAAGGAGATCTCCAGGCCGACTTGGCGGATCAGCCTGGTGATGCCGGCGATGTGGCGCGCGGTGAGCGCGGGGCCGAGCACGGTGAGGATATAGCGTTTCTGCCTCCCGGAGCGGAGCCAGCCCTCGTACTCCTCGCTGCTGATGGAACGGAACTCGAGGTGTAGCCCCAGATTGTGGCTCTGGTACAAAACGTCCTTGAGCACGGTCTCGTAGTCCTGCCCCCGGGCCGGGAGCTGAATCAGGAGCGAGAGGGAGAGGCTTTCGTAGACCACGGCCTGATTGGTATCCAGAATGGTCACGTCATAGGCGGAAAGGGTCTGGAGAATATTGTCGATATGACTGAGGGCGTTTCCTCCTGTGATGTTGATCTGCACGATGCTGTCCATAAATGCAAGAATCCCGATTGTCGGTTTCACAATGTACACAGAGTTTACAAGCAAAGAGCGGGAAAGGCAAATATCCATGCCTCGTGCGAACCATCGCCGTGCGTGTGGAAGGCATGTCCTTCGCGGACCTGTCTGTTCAGCTGTGCGA
>CAYFSD010000133.1:0-5879 GCA_964345705.1 uncultured Desulfohalobiaceae bacterium | reverse complement strand
ATGAGGTGAAGGTGAGGGGGTCAGCGGATCGGTGAAGCGCCCTCCGTCCTCCGTCTTCTGTCTTCCGTCCTCCGTCTTCCGTCCTCCGTCTTCCGTCCTCCGTCTTCTGTCGTCTGGCGTCTGATCCGATCTCCGACCTCCGTCCTCTGACCTCCGACCTCTGACCTAGGGCCTTTTAATGGGTGACCTCCGATTCCGGCCTCCGCACAGCACCGCATTGACGCCTTTCCACGTGACATAGTATCTTGTCACACAACTCCCTGTATTTCCTGATACGGCTTGGCCGCCCCGGATTCGGGCCCGGCCGGATCGACCCCGAAGCGCCACCACCAACCGGAGAGCTCTGCCCATGCCCATCCCCGATTTCCGAACCATCATGCCCGTTCTCCTGGAATACCTGGGCGATCTGCAGGAGCACTCCGACCGCGAGATCACCCAGGCCCTGGCGGAGCACTTCGGCCTGACCCAGGAGGAGCGATGCCGGTTTCTCCCTGGGGGTGAGCGCAAGGTCTTCGAGGACCGGGTGGGCTGGGCCAAGGCCGAGCTCGGGATGTCCGGGCTCATCGCCGTGCCCCGGCAGGGTGAGGCGGTGATTACGGAGCGGGGACTGGCCATGCTGCAGCAGGATCGGGTGAGCCTGGAACGGGCGCTGTATCGCGAGCTTCCCGGGGCCGACGAGGCTATCGAGGCGAAAGATCGATCCGGTGGGGATGTGGCTGTGGGAGGCCAGGACGCGGAGCGCTATCCGCGGGAGGTGATGGACGGGGTGTACGAACGCCTGCGACGGGAGCTGGCCCATGATCTCCTGACCCGTCTCCATACGGCGACCACGGGCATGTTCCGCAGGCTGGTGATCGATTTGCTGGTGGCCATGGGCTACGGCGGCTCCCTCCGCAATACGGTCCGCTCCCTCGGCGCGACCGGGGACGGCGGGCTGGAGGGCACCATCCGGGCGGACCGGCTGGGAGTGGACAATATCCACGTGCGGGCCAAGCGGATGGAGGAGCCCCTGGGCCGCAGGGACATCGAGGTGTTCGACCGGGCCATGCAGGGCAAGCAGGTCTGGAGGGGCATTCTCCTGACCACCTCCGAATTCAGCCGGGAGGCGGTCTGGAGCGCAACCGGTCTGAGTCGGTCCGTGGTGCTGGTTGACGGCGAGGATCTGGCCGGTCTGATGATCGACCACGACGTGGGGGTGAGCACCACCGCGGTGTACACGGTCAAGGACATCGACAGGGACACCTTCGGGGAGGGGTGAGCCGGAGGTCGGAGATCGGAGGTCAGAGATCGGAGGTCAGAGATCAGAGGTCGGAGATCGGATCAGACGCCAGACGTCAGGAGACAGAAGACAGAGGACAGAAGACAGAAGACGGAAAACAGAGGTCGGCCTCACTGACTTACTGATTCACCGATATACCGATACCGACCCACCGACGCACCGACCCACTGACCCACTGACTCACTGACCCACCGCCTCCCTCGCCGCCTCGATAAAGCCGCGGACGTCCTCCTCCGTGGTGTCGTAGCTGGCGACCAGCCGAACTTCCGATGTCTTCTCGTCGAAGACGTAGAAGAGGTATCTCTGCCTGATCCGCTGCACCGCTTCCAGCGGGATGGCGGCATAGACCATGTTCGTCTGCACCTCCCGGGTCAGCTCCACACCGGGGACCTCCCGCAGCTCATCCGCCAGGAGCCGGGCCATGGCGTTGGCGTGGCGCGCATTCGTCAGCCACAGCTCGTCCCGGAACAGGGCCTCCATCTGAACAGCCAGAAAGCGCATCTTGCTGGCCAGTTGCATCCCCTGCTTACGGAAATAGGCAAAATCCGCGGCGAGCTCCGGACGGAAGAAGAGGACGGCCTCCGCGCCCAGAAGGCCGATCTTGGTTCCGCCCAGGCTGAGGACGTCCAGGCCGGTGTCGTGGGTCATTTCCTTGAGGCCGACATCCAGCGCGGCGCAGGCGGTATAGAGCCTGGCTCCGTCCATGTGCACGTACATGCCGTTTTCGTGGGCGAAGTCGCAGATGCGCCGGATCTCTTCCGCGGTGTAGCAAAGCCCGAAGTCCGTGGCCTGGGTCAGGGACACGACCCTGGGCTGGGCGTGATGCGGATCCCCGACGTGGCTCAGTTGGGCCCGGATGTCCTCCACGGTGATCTTTCCGGTGGAAGTGGGCACGGGGAAGAGCTTCACCCCGGCGAACTTCTCCGTCGCCCCGCACTCCGCCCCGTTTAGGTGCGCGTTCTCGGCGCAGATCACCGCGTGATAGGAGCGGGTGAGCGCGGCCATGCTGAGGGCGTTCGCGCCCGTTCCGGTGTAGAGGAAGAAGGGCTCGCAGGTGTGGCCGAAAACCCGCTTCAGGGTGGCCGTGGCGCGCTCGGTGGAGTAGTCGTCTCCGTAGGCCAGGGCGTGGCCCTGGTTGGCTGAAAGAATGGCCTCCATGATCGCCGGATGGGCCGGGGAGTTGTTGTCGCTGGCGAAATGGCGCCTCGGCACGCCGTCGTGCACGACACCGTCGATTTTCATGGCCTGTCCCTCCCATGAGCCGCTTCCGATCCGGGACGAATCGGGGCTCTTCGCTCTCCCGTCCGGGCCGCTGGCCGGACGGCGGTTGTCTGCAAGCCTTTTTCGGCACAATGCGGCCGGGGCTCTCTCATTGTGGCCATACTCCCCGTCCTGTCAATACGCAAACATTCACGGGACAGTTTCTTCGTAACCATTCAAAGGGCGGAGATGGTGAGCCGCAGAGGGCGCTGAGGGCTCGCAGTGGTTGAGTTTTGTGGAGGGCCAGAAAAAGAGGAATCCCGGCGAGCCGGGCCCTGTCAGCGAAGGAAAGGGCCCGTGCCGGGATTCGGGGAGTGAGGTCGGACGACTCGGGGAGGGTTATGGAGCGAGGGCCGCGGCGGCCCTGTCCGTCTCGAATTCCCGCTCCAGCCACTCACGCATCTCGGCGGTGATGCCGAAGACGCCTTTGATCCCGCCGGTCTCCCGGCGGGCCTGCTCCGCGAGCTCCGGAGGAAGATCCAGCACGGCCAGCTCCCGGGCTTCCTCCGAGCTCCTCTGCACCAGGGTGACCACCGGCGGCTGCTGCCAGGTGCTCAACACGAAGTAGTTGGAGACATCGCTCTTGGAGCGTACGGGCGAGCGTTCGCCGCGCCGCCAGTTGTTCCCCCATTCCAGGTACATGGTCACGGCCTCCTCCGGAGACATGTCCCAGTCAATGCTCAGATGACGGAATGCGTTCAGCTTGCCCATGGAGGCCTCCTTATTTATTAAAATAATAATCAATCTTTTTGTTAAAGTCAAGCAGGTCTCGCTCTTCTCGCGGACTGTCCGTGGCTGGCACAAAGGAGGTGAGCTGGGGAGATGGGTATGTGTGGAAAAAAGCGGGTACTCGCGGGCAAGCTGCGGGCGGCCCGGCGAGTCCCGCTGGTGAAGGGATCGATATTGGGAGGGTGTCTATTGCCTGCAGTAGCGGGAGCGGTCGGAGCGATCGCAGGAATATTTCTCCGGCAGCTCAGTGACGGCATTGGGACCGCAATTGAGGCCCCTTTCCCATCCAATCACCTTGTAGTATTGGGTGAAGTACACGCTGACCGGGGCGCAATCACCGTTTGCCCACAGCAACTCGAAGGCGGCCTTCTTGTCCTCGGGGGTGTCCGGCGGCTGGTTCAGGGAGTATTTTCCGGAGTCCTTGGGCAGAATTGCCCAGCTCGGCTCACCGAGGATGCTAAGCACAGTGTTCAGTTGCATCCCCTTCTCCAGGCGATTGGCTGCCTTGGAAGTCTCCGTCGGACCCGCGGACCACGTTGGCGCGCTCATCAGCAGGAGCAGCAATCCTGCGGTGACGGTAGCGATTACGGTGCGCATAACAACCTTCCTCCTATGGTTGAGGTCGTGCTCCGTGCCAGCCCTTTGCGGTCGCGGAACAGTCATTTTGCCGGCACGGAGGCCCGGCTTTGGGGCCGGTCCCGGCTGCCGTGCGTTCCTGCCCGCGCCGGAAGGCCGCGGGCCAAGGCCAGGTCCTTGCGGCCAGACAAGGTGACGAGGATGTGTTTTTTTACTGTAGCAAAGCCGCCACGCCTTGCCAAGGTAGAAGCGTAAGTCCCCGCAAAAGAGGGCGTCCGATGCGTTCTCCCCTTGGTCGGGCTCGCTACGGCGGCGCTATCCTGGGGAATCGGAGAGTGCCATGGATCGGGAGTTCCATTACTTCGCCACCGGGCTGATCGCCAAGCGGGCGGGATTCCGCGAGCGGGACGCGGAGATCCTGGCACGGGCCTGCCGCTTTGTGGACCAGAACAACGTGGCCCTGCGGGTCCGGGATCCGGATCGTCCCGAGAAGGTATACGAGAACGCGGTGAGCCAGACCGTGGACATCCTCAGGCCCCAGAGCGAGCTCATGCGCATCTATCCCCTGTTCCACTTCCTGCCCGGGGACCCTGAGGCGGAGTCCGCCAGGCGCTGTGACGGCAAGATGCATATCCTGAACACCACCCCGGATAGCGACGTTGCCAACCAGCTCCTGGACCTGGCCTGCAAGGCCC
Source organism: uncultured Desulfohalobiaceae bacterium (assembly GCA_964345705.1). Classification (GTDB taxonomy): domain Bacteria; phylum Desulfobacterota; class Desulfovibrionia; order Desulfovibrionales; family Desulfothermaceae; genus JAIPDU01. The sequence continues at coordinate 1,340 of CAYFSD010000133.1, read as the reverse complement.
CGCCGGACATCCGGCTCTACCGCATCGGTGTGGCCTCGCACGCCTTTGCCGACACCTGGGCGCACCAGAACTTCGTGGGCTGGCACGACTCCTTCAACAGCATGGAATTCGACCTGCTGCGGCCGGAGATCGGGCACGCCGAGGCAGGGCACCGCCCGGACTGGATCGGCTACCTCTGGCGGGACCATCGGCTCCTGGAGCCGGAGGTGGACAACACGGAGCGCTTCATTGCCGCGGCTCGGGCCCTGTTTTTCAAATACTGCGCCCACCGCCGCAGGCTGGGGAGAAAGGATCGCTCTCCGGAATGGAGCCGACTGGAGCGGGAGCTACGGCATATTTTCGGGGAAAAGTATGGAGGTGACGAGCTCCGCTTTCGCGAAGAGCGGCTGAACCGCTTCCGGGACAAGCTGGACCTGGGCACCTTCACCGAGCGGGACTGGCTCGAGGACGCCATGGACATCGACGTCCGGGGCCTCAGGGATTCCCACCAGGGCTTCCGGGCCAAATTGACCCTGTTCCCGGACAGGTATTACTGGAAACCGAACGTGGCCAAGGAGGACACCCACTGGTACCGTTTCCAGGAGGCGGTCAAGGAGCACCAGGAGGCGGGGATCCGGCTGCTCAGGCCGCTTTTCCAGCAGATGGGGGTGGAGCTCGATACAGCCTGAATCAGCCAACCGTGTTTGAATCAAGTAATAGGCAATATGGATACATTTCTTGGAGGCGTGTATACGGAAAGGAAGTCGACTACCAGGATTTTGAGGACGTTTAGGGCCGTATAGAAACAATCATTACTGTGTTGCTGATCTCGGGGGCTTCATGTCGGACATTCCCTTACCCCTTCCACTGAAGGTCTTGCCGTTCATATTCGTGTTCATCCTTGTTGCTGCGCTCCTTGCGCTCTTGTGGAAAAAAGTCGCAAAGCCCAGGGAGGGATATCCCTACACCAAAAAGGACACTCTTTTTTCCAATGCGGAGCGATCCTTCTTCGGTGTTCTGGAGCAGGCAGTCGGTGAAGAATCCCGGGTCTTTGGAAAGATCCGGCTAGCGGATGTGCTCAGCGTCCAACCCATGTCGAACAGGAAAATCTGGTGGCGTGCATTTAGCCGAGTCAAGGCCAAGCATATCGATTTCCTTCTCTGCGACCCCGAGGCTCTCTCCATCCAGGCCGCAGTCGAGCTGGATGACGGCTCACACAGTAGGGAGAAGCGAAAATCCCGTGACGCATTCCTGGACAGGGCATGCCAGGCAGCCGGGCTGCCCCTGATCCGTATACCGGCAAAGAAAAGATACTCTGTGAACGAGATCCGAGAGAAGCTGTCAGGGGTTCTAGACCTGCA